>NZ_JBTYKD010000176.1:0-32712 GCF_054880495.1 Nostoc sp. | reverse complement strand
AACCCCGGCATGCAGTGGGGGATGAGGAAAATCGCTCTATCAAACAAAACGGCGATCGCCTCACGAATTGTTAGTGTCAGGGCGGGAAGACCCAGATCTGACAGTGTGCAGTAAAGAATAGGGGATCGCTTTTGATTGAAAGGCAAGTGTTCTGGTTGTAGTCTTGTATGACACTGCGATCGCTCACTAGATAAAACAGCACAGGCGATCGCCCATTCTCTATTCCCCACTCCCTAAATAAAATAGAATCAGGCAATCTTGCTCGACCTGCCAATAGTAGGTTCTCCAATGGACACTACCGTAAAATGGAATAATGAAAATCAGATCAGAAAATTCATTATGCAGTATCAAGTTTTTGTTCAGAGTCAATCCCAGCAGAATTTTGTGGCCTCAGTCGTTGGGATGCCAAATTTGACTGTTGAGGGAAGGACGGAGGAAGAAGCAATCTTGAATGTCAAATCTGCCCTAGAAACACAATTAGCAAGGGGTAAGTTTGTAACCATTGAGGTAAATCTAGAAATTCAGCCAAATGCAACTACACCCCAGATGAGATATGCGGGAATATTTGCCAATGATCCCACATTTGATGATTTTATGGAAAAACTAGCCGTTATTCGGAAAGAATCGAATGCAGCAACAGATGAGTGATGACGATTTACGTTTTAGATACAGATCACCTCAGTCTTTATGGACGCAATCACCCAGTAGTGATTGCACGGCTGTTAGCGTCTCAAGTACAACTGACAACCACTGCTATTAATATTGAAGAACAGTTAAAAGGTCGTTTGGCTCAAGTTGCTGAAGCTAAAAATGGAGCTACACAGTCAAGTGCTTATAGCAGTTATCGGTTGAGTGAGGTACAAGAACCCCACCCCCAACCCCCTCCCCGCAAGCGAGGAGGGGGCTATGATGTACCTTATGTAATTAGGAAACGCTATATCAAGGACTTGTAGAAAGGGTGATGCTGCTGTCTGAATTTCAGATTCTTCAGTATGATGAAAAATCCCGCGATATTTACCAAGTACTCAAGGCGCAACGTATTCCCGTTGGTACTCAAGATTTACGCATTGCATCTATCACCCTCGCTTACAATGGTATTCTTTTGACAAGAAATCGCCGAGATTTTGAGAAAATCCCTGGACTAACCATCCAGGATTGGTCAATTTAGCTGATTATCTAAACTTAATTTACTCGAAGTTATTCACCAGAACCTCCGCGCCGTTCGCGTAACTTCTGGGAGAGATGAAGCACTAGGAGGCGATGCCTTCTCTACGAGACCCTTCTCTACGAGACCCTTCGGCAAGCTCAGGGTATCGCGCTCCGCGAACGGCGGGCTTCTCTACGAGAGGCTACGCCAACGCCTACGCTTTTGATTGAAAGACAAATGTTCTGGTTGTTGTACTGTATGACACTGCGATCGCATGATTCAAAACTGACGAGCGATCGCAATACTTGGAATGGGGCGATCGCTCTTATAAAATACAAGTAGTAAGCTGCTCGTCGGGAGGCATCAGCAGAAGGAGGAATAAGTTTAGCAAATTGTGCTGAAAAACGAAGCTATGTACCAAACAGACCCACCCTTACCGCCCAGCCAAGTCCTACCGACAATGTATGATCTGCCCAGTGAAGATCCTCTAGATATGGACTTACCTGAACAGATGCATCCTCGTCCACCAAGGGAAAGCATGCCAACAATGTATGATCTTCCTAGTGAAGACCCAGAGGAGCCTGGTTTGCCGGACGAATTCCACGACTTTCAACCCCAATTATTACGCGAAACCTGTAAACCCCCAAATTACCCAACTGGGGAAATGTTTATTGGCACAGATTTAAATCTGTATTATGATGCCCGCAATCGATTGTGGCACAAAAGACCAGACTGGTTTTTGGTATTAGGTGTATATAGTGCCCAACAACAACAAGATATGCGCCTGAGCTATGTTGTTTGGCAAGAGGGAATCGCCCCATTTTTAGTAGTGGAATTACTTTCACCCGGTACAGAAGCCGAAGATTTAGGACAAACATTCAGAGATGCCAACAAGCCGCGAACAAAATGGCTGGTGTATGAACAGAGTTTGCGAATTCCTTACTATATCGTGTTTGATCGTTATCAAAATCAATTGCGAGTGTTTCAATTAACCGCAACACGATATCAAGAAGTAGAAGTTCCAGAACAAAAGTTTTGGTTAAGAGAACTGGAGTTAGGGTTAGGGGTATGGAGTGGGAGTTATCAGCAAACAGAAGGTTTATGGCTGCGTTGGTACGATGCAACAGGTAATTGGATTGCCACACCAGAGGAACGGGCAAAACAGGAGAGTCAACGAGCAGAACAGGAGAGTCAACGAGCTGAACAGGAGAGTCAACGGGCAGAACGATTAGCACAAAGATTGCGATCGCTCGGTGTTGATCCAGATGAATTGTAAGATGATTGGCAGGCTTGGGTAAGCGCGATCGCCCGCAGTCACAATAAAATAAAAAAGTCTCCGGGCAATAGAAAACGAAGCTATGTACCAAACAGACCCACCCTTACCCAAAAGCCAAGTCCTGCCGACAATGTATGATCTGCCCAGTGAATATCCTCTAGATATGGACTTAGCTGAACAGATGCATCCTCGTCCACCAAGAGAAACCATGCCGACAATGTATGATCTTCCTAGTGAAGACCCAGAGGAGCCTGGTTTGCCGGACGAATTTCACGACTTCCAACCCCAATTATTACGCGAAACCTGTAAACCCCCAAATTACCCAACAGGGGAAATGTTTATTGGCACAGATTTAAATCTGTATTACGATGCCCGTCATCGATTGTGGCACAAAAGACCAGACTGGTTTTTGGTATTAGGTGTATATAGTGCCCAACAACAACAAGATATGCGCCTGAGCTATGTTGTTTGGCAAGAGGGAATCGCCCCATTTTTAGTAGTGGAATTACTTTCACCCGGTACAGAAGCCGAAGATTTAGGACAAACATTCAGAGATGCCAACAAGCCGCCAACAAAATGGTTGGCGTATGAACAGAGTTTGCGAATTCCTTACTATATCCTGTTTGATCGTTATCAAAATCAATTGCGAGTGTTTCAATTAACCGCAACACGATATCAAGCAGTAGAAGTTCCAGAACAAAAGTTTTGGTTAAGAGAACTGGAATTAGGGTTAGGGGTATGGAGTGGGAGTTATCAGCAAACAGAAGGTTTATGGCTGCGTTGGTACGATGCAACAGGTAATTGGATTGCCACACCGGAGGAACGAGCAGAACACCAGAGTCAACGAGCAGAACAGGAGAGTCAACGAGCAGAACAGGAGAGTCAACGGGCAGAACAGGAGAGTCAACGGGCAGAACGATTAGCACAAAGATTGCGATCGCTCGGTGTTGACCCAGATGATTTGTAACTTGATTGGCAGGCGATGCCTTCTCTACGAGACCCTTCTCTACGAGACGCTGCGCGAACGGCAAGCTCAGGGCATCGCGCTACGCGAACGGCGGGCTTCTCTACGAGAGGCTACGCCAACGCCTACGCTTTTGATTGAAAGGCAAATATTCTTGTTGTAGTGTTGTATCACATTGCGATCGCTGACTAGATAAAACAGTATAGGCGATCGCTCTTATAAAATATACAGCACATTTCATCTGAATGAGGTACACAAGGGCGGGCAGGATGCCCACCCCACAAGATTTATCATATTAAGATGTGTACTTAATTTACCTGCAAAGTGCTGTAAGTAGTAAGCATAGTAAGCTTGGCAAAGATATCATGTCTCAACGAGTCGCGGGAGTCCGCACCCTCAACTCTTAGTAGGGTGGGGAGGGATAGCGGGTAATGAGGAGTCTTGCCTATTACCGAATTTGTCCGCAGGACAAAAAGGGAATGGGTGAGCGACGAATTACCAATTTCATGATTTTTGGATATACATCTCAATACGTGAGATATAATACTGAAATGAAACAAGTCCTGACAGTATCCTGCAAAATCCAAGTCACACCTGAACAAGTTACCAAAATTGATGCAACGTTGCAGGCTTTCGCGGATGCTTGCGAATACGTGAACAAGACTGTACCACCAACTTTGGTAAACGAATTGGCGATGCAGTCCTTGGTTTATCACAGTGTCAGGGCATTGTTTGGTTTGTCTTCTCAGTTGGCTATTCACGCGCTTCGTAGGGTATCTGGAAATCGTAAGACTGCCAAACAAAAAGGAAAGCCAGTTACGGGTTTTGCCCCTACCTCGGCCACCTACGACGTAAGAACATTCAGCTTGATCGAGAAAAACTGGACTGTTAGCTTGACGTTGATTGGTGGTAGAGAAAGGTTTAATCTTGCCATTGGCAATTACCAAAGGGGATTGTTGAAAGGACAAAACCCGAAAACAGCGACTTTGGTAAAACGTAAAAATGGTACATACTACCTGAATATTCAGCTTGAATCTGAGCCACCAATGCCGGAAGAAACTGATCAGGTATTGGGCGTTGACCTCGGACGCACAGACATTGCGGTTACTTCCAACGGGGATAAATTCAGTGGGCAAAACATAACCAAGATTCGAGATAAATACGCCAGAGTTAGGGCGCAACTCCAACATAAGTCCGCGAAAGGCACAAGAAGTAGTCGGCGGAGATGCCGTCAGCTTCAGCAACGGTTGTCGGGGAAGGAGAGGCGTTTTCAGACTCACATTAATCACGTTACCAGCTACCAAATTGTAAAGGGAGCCAAGGATAATAATCAGACGATTGCCTTGGAAGAATTGACCGGAATCAGAGAACGTACAAATGCTTTGCCGCGTAGTAAACGAGAACGCCGACTGTCTAATAGTTGGAGCTTTTATCAGTTGCGGCAATTCATGGATTACAAAGCGATTAAGTTTGGAGTGAAGCTGGTTCTTGTTGATCCACGCTATACCTCGCAAACTTGCCACAACTGCTTGCATATTCATCCAGTAAGGGGTGAATCGTATCGCAGTGCTAAGAGGTTTGCTTGTGGTCATTGTGGGTGGATTGGTGATGCTGATTTGAATGGCGCGAAAAATATTTCTGTAATTGGGGCTGTGATTGTAAACCAGCCTCGTGGTTCGGGATTATCTTGTAAGCTAGATGTGCCGATCGGCAGAAAGACTGAGTACGTGCAACATAAGCTTATTTGATATTTCTAGGGCTTCTGAAAGCTCCCACCTCAGCCGTTAGGCAGGTGGGAGTAGTTTACTCATCTCTCTACGAGCAAGATTTTTTGGCTTGGTTAACCCAGCAGCAATCAGCTTTAGCTAATCGAGATGTGACAGTTTTAGATTGGGAGAATCTAGCAGAAGAGTTGGATGCTATGGGCATTCGCGAAAAAAATGAGTTGAAAAACCACTTAGTAGTTTTGTTAGCCCATTTACTAAAATGGCAGCATCAACCTACAAAACGCTCTGTAAGTTGGTTTACAACGATCGCTAATCAACGGGACGATTTACTAGATGAAAAGCCTAGTTTGCGTCAATACCTTCCCGATATTTTAACTAAAGCCTATCGTAATACTCGTCGGGAAGCATCAGCAGAAACAGGAATAACTTTAGCCAATTTTGGAGAAAATTGCCCTTATAAAATAGAAGAAATTTTGAATCATCAGTTTTTGTGTAATACTACAGATGATTTTGAGAGAGCAATTGATAAAAAATAAACCTAAAGTCAACTGATATGAATAAAACGTTGCTCAGATTAAAATAGATATTAGTCAGTTAAAAAAACAGTCGATTATGGAAGAACTATTATTGTTACGTCAACTTATTGAAGAAAAACAATATGAGAAAGCTCTAGAAGTTGTAGATGAACTTGAAGAAATGTCAAGGGAAGATAAATTAAATAAGATTTATAACTATGCGGTAATTTTGTTGTTGCATTTAATTAAGCAAGAAGCTGAAAAACGCAGTACCCGTTCTTGGGAGTTTTCTATTTATAATGCCAGCAAAGAAATTAAAAGGGTTAACAAACGGAGAAAATCAGGTGGATGTTATGCCAATGAAGAAGAATTAAAGGAAATTTTAACTGATGCCTTTGATACAGCACTTAAAAAAGCAGCATTAGAAGCATTGGAAGGTATATATACAGATAATGAACTCAAGGAAAAGATTGAAGAAGGCCAAATTAAAAGTAAAGCGCTTAGTCTAATTTGCTAATTGATCATTTGGTCATTTGGAGGTAAAAATTTTATCACTAGAGTTTCCTAATCAAATGAGGTACATCATAGCCCCCTCCTCGCTTGCGGGGAGGGGTTGGGGGTGGGGTTCCTTGTACTCAAGCGAGAACCGCTATAATCTCAACCGTGAGGAGCGATCGCCATTAAACCGCTATACTGACAAAAGACAGTGACTAAGGGGAAAAGGAAAAGTTATGCTAACCCAATCCACAACTGAGAAATTATACAACCAAGACTTTTGCCTTTGGATCGAGACAACTGTCCAGCAATTAGCAAGTCAGTAACATAAATTTTTATAGCAGTTCTCGTTTGGATGCAACACATAGTAGACACCTAAGCCATCGCACTTCAAGAATATCCTCTGATTGAAAGGCAAATGTTCTGGTTGTCGTACTGTATTACACTGCGATCGCTCACTAGATAAAACAGTCTTGAGAGCGATCGCCAGATTTGCAATAGGTGATTTATACGACGAGCTACGGCTATACTGCTCAAGTATAATTACAGAGTTTGTACATCCTCAAGTGGATATTTGCGATCGCATGAGTGAAATATAGTCGAGCGATCGCACTTGAAGTTTTCTTAATAAGTAAAATTTTATTTCAGAGAAATTATCATGCTTAAACTGCTGATTACTGGCTCCTCAGGACTAATTGGTTCTGAGGTATGTCTTCATTTTGCTTCCCTTGGCTGGGAAGTTCATGGTGTTGACAATAACCAAAGAGCGGTGTTCTTTGGACCTCAGGGAGACACTCGCTGGAATCAACAGCGCTTGCAGTCTGTAATTAAAGGATTTGTGCATCACGAAGTTGATATTCGCGATCGCCAAGGTGTCCTAAACTTGATTTATAGCATCAGACCCGATGCGATCGTGCACACAGCAGCACAGCCTAGCCACGATTTAGCAGCCAAAATCCCCTTTGATGACTTTGATAGCAATGCTGTTGGTACTTTGAACCTATTGGAAGCAACTCGCCAGTTTGTCGTTGAGGCTCCCTTTGTTCATCTCTCTAGTAATAAAGTGTACGGTGATGCCCCAAACGAAATCCCAATGTTGGAGTTAGATACCCGTTGGGATTACGCTGATCCAATTTATGAGTATGGTATTCCTGAAACCTTCCGAATTGACCAATCCAAACACTCGATTTTTGGTGCTTCTAAAGTTGCAGCCGATGTCATGGTGCAGGAATATGGACGTTACTTTGGTATGAAAACTTGCTGCCTGCGCGGTGGTTGTCTGACAGGGCCAAACCATTCAGGTGTTGAGCTACATGGGTTTCTCAGCTACTTAGTGAAATCTAACTTAGAAGGACGCACTTACAAAATTTTTGGCTATAAGGGTAAGCAAGTTCGAGACAATATTCACTCTTATGATGTTGCCCGTTTTATTGAAGCATTTATCCAAAATCCTCGTTCTGGGGAAGTTTATAACTTGGGAGGTGGTAAAAATAATACTTGTTCTATTCTGGAAGCTTTTGAGATAGTTGCATCCCTCTCAGGTAAACCAATGCAATATGAATATGTAGACAAAAACCGTGAAGGTGATCACATTTGCTACTACAGTGATTTGCGGAAAATGCAACAGCATTATCCCCAGTGGTCAATTAGCAAGTCATTAACAGAAATTTTTACACAAATTACTGCGTCATGGCAGCAGCGATTGGCGTAGTTAAAATATTTAACTAAAAGCAATATGAACAAAGATTTACCTCGGCTGCTGTTGGTGAGTGAAGCATCTTTGGATCGAGAAACAACTGGCTTAAATCGTACTTTAGTAAATCTTTTAGCAGAATACCCTGCTGATCGCTTTATGCTGTATACTCCTAAATCAACTCTCAAAACCTATCCGAGTGCCCCTCCTCTAAATCAAAACATTGCTGCTTTCCCTGAAGGATTTTTGCCCTACCTGAATAATCGCCTTGGCTTGTTATTAAATCCAGTTTTCCAGGCAATTAACTTTCAATTACTTGAGTGGATATTACCTGCGGAACGAGAAAAAATTGCTGCTTTTGCTCCAGAAGTCATCCTCATCTGTCCTGTCGGCACTTTAGGACTGTTGATGGGTTATAAAGTTGCTCAATCATTTCGGTGTCCCTTTATCGTCTATTTTATGGATGATTGGCTAGATAATCATCATCAGCGTTGGCTCACAGGGGGAGTGCAAACCCTCAGTCGGACAGTTTTAGAAAAAGCATCAGGTTGGCTGATGATAAGTTCACAACTAGAAAAACAATTGGCACAGCGATATGAAATTACACCTAAGCGATCGCTGATTGTTCATAATCCAGTTGACCTTTCCCAAAAAAATCCTCCAAATTTTACAACCCGCTCTGATGCAACTTTTAGAGTTGTTTATGCTGGGGCAATTTGGGATATGCACTACGATGCTATAGCATCTGTAGCAGAAGCAATCCATGAATTAAAAAGCAGTGGATTAGATATTGAGTTAGTACTATATACTAGCCCAAATTTCTGGGAGCGTTATCAAAAAAATTGGGAAGCTTGGGAAGTAAAATACGGTTCTTTAATACCATATGAAGAACTTAATCAATATTTGCAGCAAGCTGATTTATTATTAGTAGGTTCCTCTTTTATTCCTGAATATGCTCACTTTACTCGCTCTTCTGTGCAAACTAAGCTAACAGATTATATGGCATCTGGTAGAGCAATTTTCGCTTGTGGACCCAGATATTCTGCTTGCAATCAGTTTGTTAAAACCTGGAAGTGTGGCTTGGTTTGTGAAACAAATCAGTTGGCACATATCAAAGAAATGCTGTTAAAACAAATTCAAAATATAGATAAAATTGAAATATTAGGAAAGAATGGTTTTGCAGTTGTCCAGGAGCATTTTGAGGCAGGTAGAGTCCGGTCTCATTTATATAATTTTATTCAAGAAAATATATCAATTTACAAATAAGTTTACGAAAATGAATCAACCTCTAATTTATAGTTGGAAAGAGGCAACTTCACGCCTTAGCATAGATGAAAGATGGCAGAAAGCAACAAAATATTTGACACCATCAGAGCAGATAAATGGTTTAAAATTACAAAAGCTTTTGGTTAATCAATGCTGCGTTTTCAGAATCTGATGAATCTACAATTAGCGATCGCCTAGCAGCAGTACGTTTAATTTCCCATGTACAGCCCAGTAAAATTTTGGATTTTGGGGGAGGAATTGGGACAGTTTCTCGGTTGTGTTCGATCAACTTACCTCAAGCAGAAAAAATCGATTTAGTAGACATCACAGAGTTTCGTCATATTATCCAACAACATTTGGCTGATTTTAAAAACATTCGTATTTTAGAAAAGCCAGAACCACTTTATGATGCTGTTATCTCAACAGAGGTGTTAGAACATCTCATTGATCCAATTGAGACTATGATCGAAATCAATACTTTGTTAAGAATAGGTGGTGCTTTTGCTGCAAGTTGGAGTTTTGCCCCCTGTATGCAATGCCATTTACCGCAAAATTTCCATCTGCGATCGTTAATGTTTTGGATTATTCGCAGTCTGGGATTTGGGTTTTATGGGTTTGAACGTCGGGGAAACACTGTTTACGGTTTTGTAAAAACTTCTGATGTCACACCCCAAATGAGAAGAAATGCTCGCTTGATTGAGTTTTGCGCGAGATTGCCAATTCCCGTAGACCGTTTACTGCTAATGCTTCGGGGTTTATAAAGTGATAAAAGTTTTTCTGATTTGTTCTGGACTAGGTAACGTTAAACGTGGTTTTGAGTCCTTTACTCAAGAGTGCTTTGAGGCCTTATCTCAAGAGCCAGAATTGGATATTACCCTTTTTAAGGGAGGAGGAAAATCTAATCATCGTCAAATTAGTTTGTGGAATTTTCCGCGTGATAGTTCTGTGGGTATTCATCTAGGTAAATTAACAGGTAGAGGTGCTTACTTTCTTGAGCAGGTATCATTTGTCTGTAGCCTCTTACCCCACATTTATCAACAGCAACCCAATGTAATTTACTTCAGTGACGGCGCAGTAGGAAATATTCTTTGGCACTGGCGAAAACGAACAGGACAACGCTACAAACTCCTATATTCTAATGGCGGTCCTCTATCACCTCCTTTTCCCCGTTGGGATCATGTGCAGCAGGTTGCACCCATCCATCTTCAAGCTGCGGTGGAAGCAGGAGAACCTTTAGAGAAGCAAAGTTTAGTGCCTTATGGTATCCAAATGGATTCTCAACTAAAGATTTTATCTGCTGTGGAAAAAGCTACTCTGCGACGCAAATTAGAATTGCCAGAAGATGTCCCAATTGTCTTATCTGTAGGAGCAATAAACAAGTCACACAAGCGCATGGATTACTTAATCCGTGAGGTTGCCCAATTGCCGGAGCCACGCCCATATTTATTAATCTTGGGACAACAAGAGGCAGAGTCTCCAGAAATTTTTCAGTTGGCGAATCAATTACTAGAGCCAGATAGATTTCAAACTAAAACTGTTGCGTTTGCTCAAGTTAGTGATTACTATCAATTAGCAGATGCTTTTGTGTTGGCTTCATTGGGTGAAGGTTTTGGACGTGTATTTTTAGAAGCAATGTCCTATGGCTTGCCTTGTTTAGCTCATGATTATGAGATAACACAATTTATCCTCAAGGATGAGGGATATTTAGGAAACTTTCAATTATCTGGAAGTTTGACAAATCTGATTCTTCAGGTATTAACTGACAACGATGATAATTCTAAGTATCGGCGACATCAATCAGTGTATGAACACTTTAGCTGGGGTAGACTTCGTTCTGCCT
The DNA here is from genome assembly GCF_054880495.1 of Nostoc sp. Taxonomy (NCBI): domain Bacteria; kingdom Bacillati; phylum Cyanobacteriota; class Cyanophyceae; order Nostocales; family Nostocaceae; genus Nostoc; species Nostoc sp. The sequence goes on along the minus strand of NZ_JBTYKD010000176.1, from coordinate 21,789 downwards.
ATGTTGAGATGATCCATTCTTGTTTGTCTAATACTTTCGCTCAAGTCATAGACTTGAACAGATAATTTTATGTATGTAGTTGCTTATCTGTATAATAATAATGGTATGGCTTCTTGGTGCTGGGAAGCTGCTCATGCAATTGCTGAGGCAAATTTACCTGTTTTATTAGTCTGCTCTCCTGAAGTTAAACTTCCTGGTACTCCCAAAGTAGATATATTAAGATTTGACCTAACAGTTTCAAAAGGTCATAAAAAAAGTTTTCTCAAATTAATTCAAAATGAATTAGGTAGACTGTCTAACCAGTCCTCTGGTTTTGTTGGCAGCTTGCATACCTATCTACAATCTCAAGGAATAACTCCAACAGCATATTTTTTGAACCAATCAAATTTGCAAGATCCTTCTGTTACAATTCCTCAACACGTTGTTGCTTGGGCTTATCCAACTTCGCTATTTGCTTATATCTCAAAAATTGGTCATTTAACTGGATGGAAACTTTCTAAAAATTTTGTCCGCACCTGTCTTGATTCGATAGGTTGGTGGCGTAAGGATTGGCGGGCTTACCGGAGTGCGACTTCAGTTCTTGCAGTGTCACAGCAACTTAATAAAGAGTTAAAGTCTTATGGTGTGAGAACTCGTGTTGTTTATCCGGGAACTTATGTTCCAGAAACCTTTTCAGATAGACCTTTTAATTGTGACCATAAACCCAAGCTTCTAATCGCAGCGGTAGGCTTGGAAGAGCCTAGAAAAAGAATTCGATGGATGTTGGAAGCACTCAAAGCAAACCCACTGAAACAGTATAGTTTAACTCTAGTTGGTTCTGCTAGTGATGAATTTAAACAATGGGTATATAGCGATGGTTTTCCCGCGATTTTCACAGGATTTTTATCCAGAGAACAGCTAGAACAAATGATGATGGAGCATGATGTTTTTCTATTTGGATCTAGTTTAGATGATTGGGGATATGTTCTAGTTGAAGCAATGGGGCAGGGATTAAGTATTATTGCTCCTAATTTAAATCCATTTAATGAAATAGTAGGAGATAGTGGAAGCCTTTACTCTCTAAAATCTCAAGAAGAGTTTTGCAAAAGTGTAAATAATTTGTATTCAATTGATTTATCTGCTAAAAAAATAGCTGCATGGAAAAGAGCAAAAATCTTATTTTCACGGCAGGTATTTGCTAAACATCTATTCAGTGCTTCTGAAATAAGTGAGTAATAAAAAAACTTTGTATTGATTTTGTAAGTATAAAAGTATGAAGAAATTAATTAAGAATATTTACTACAGTAAATATACCAACTATTTCAGGAAATACATTTGCTTAAGCTTGAGACATATATATTCACCGCCCAGAAGATTTTGGCGCTTGCTTTGTTTTGATGGAAACTTTAGTGTCAAATTAGACGAGGATAATGAATTTTTGCTTAATCATACTGGACGATGGATTGAAAGTTCGTTATTTTGGCATAGTATATCAGATTATGAGCCGATTAGTTTAGACATTTGGCAAAAAGCTTGTAAGTATTCTAATCTTATAATAGATATAGGAGCAAATAGCGGGTTATATTCTTTGATTGCAAAGTCTGTAAATCCCACATCTAAAGTTTATGCTTTTGAACCTTTAAAAGAGTTTGATACTCTAATTAAGCAAAACATTGAGCTAAATGATTATGATATAAAAGTTATAAATAATGCTGTATCTGATATAACTGGTTTGGCTGATTTTTATGTTCCACAAGATAATCAGGGTAATATTTACTCATCAACATTAAGTATTAAACATTACCTGCAACATCAACAAAGTAAGCCAATTGTTTATCAAGTAAATGTCACAACCCTTGATGATTTTGTAAAAGAAAATAATCTTCAAACTATTGATTTGATAAAAATAGATGCAGAAGGTCATGATTTAAATATTTTAAAAGGATTTATTAAATCATTAGTAAATATCCAACCTGACTTTCTTATTGAAATTCAAAATGAATATATAGGCAGAGAAATACAAAAAATTCTTATTCCTGAAAGAGATTTATACTACGCTATAGATGAAGCTCATGAACCAATAAGAACTGACTCACTTGAAAAAGTTAATTGCCGCAACTTTTGGATCTGCAAACGAGAAACTGCCCAAAAATTGGAACTGCTTTAGGTTTAAACATAGCTATATTATTTACATATGCCCCCAGTGATAGTATCACTGGCTTTGATGCATCTTTTATTCGTGAAGATCAAGTAGTTAAAATTTATAAGCCACATGAGTCAGATTAATTTTAGCGTTATCATTCCAACATATCATCGCAATGATTTATTAGCAAAATGCCTGGATTGCCTTGCCCCAGGTGTGCAAACATTACCCGCAGAACAATATGAAGTCATTGTCACAGATGATGGTTCCCAAACTACTGCTGAAGAGATGATTAGGCAGCAATACCCTTGGGCAAAGTGGGTTGCTGGTCCCTGCAAAGGTCCAGCTGCTAATCGTAATAATGGGGCAAAGTATGGTCAGGGTGAATGGTTGGCGTTTACTGATGATGATTGTATTCCTAGCCTTCACTGGTTAGAGGCTTATTCCACAGCGATTATGCCAAATTTTCTTGTTTATGAAGGTAAAACTACTTGTAAGCAAGGCATTCACTCACCTTTAGAACATGCACCAATTAATCTTACAGGTAGTTATTTATGGTCATGTAATCTTATGATTTATGCAAATTTATTCTTAAATTTAGGTGGCTTTGACGAAAATTTTCCTCATCCTCATTTAGAAGATATAGATTTGAGAGAACGTCTGAATCAAACCAAAAATAACTATCGCTTTGTTGACAAAGCGATAGTTGATCACGCTCCTAGAAGACTACCAGGAGGTCATAAGTTAGGTATATCCCATGAGAGTTATGTTTATTACTCTTACCACAAAAAGCATGTAGTTCCGAGTAAAAACGAACTGTTGAAAGAAATTATCAGAAATCGGTTAACTCGGATTATCCATTATTTGGGACACAAGGAATCACCAACAGCATTTATTTCATTGATTACTGAAATATTATGTGTATTAAATAATTGGGATCATTGGATAGAAAAATATAGGATATAGCATGAATTGTACTAATCAGGATAAATGAAATAATGGGGATACTAGGAAGATTTTATCGGCGTTGTAGATTTAAAATATTTTCCAAGGCGAATACAGTATTTAAACACTACGACCTAAGTATTTCTGATAAATCCGAATTGAAGACTGATACATCCAGTAGAATACAGTTTTTAGGTTCTGCAAATATTGGTAGATATGTTCTCATTGATGCTTATGAAGCTTGCAATATCATAATAGAGAATGAAGTTTACTTAGGAGACTTTAGTATTATAAGAGGTGCAAGATGCCAAATTCATATAGGAGAATACTCGATCATTGGCCAAGGGGTTAAACTACTTGCTACAAATCATAAGTATATCGATAAAGCTCTCTTAGTCAAGAATCAAGATATAGACACACTCAAAAATGGAATTTATATTGGTAGAGATTGTTGGCTTGGTGCAGGAGCTTGTATCTTAGCAGGAGTTCAAATTGGGGACGGTGCAGTAGTGGGGGCAATGTCTGTTGTGACTAAAAATGTAGAGCCTTATGCTGTCGTTGTAGGAAATCCAGCTAAACAGATTAAAACTCGACAATAATTTAATTGACATGAGTCTATTTACAAATTATCTGACAAGTTACTTATGACTATGTACTACTGGAATAATTTTATCGAAGACATTCGCAGTCAACTCAAACCAGGTTATGTATTGTTTGATGCTGGTGCTGGTGATGGTCATTGGAAAAGTTATTTTCCATCTGTTAAGTATATTGCAATGGATCTAGGAATAGGAGATAGTGAAGGTGACTACTCTCAATTAGACATTAAGGGAGATTTGAGAAATATTCCACTTCAAGATAATAGTGTAGATATCATTATTTCAATTCAAGTTTTAGAGCATTTATCTGAACCTTGGAAAGTTATTGCCGAGTTCCAAAGGGTTTTAAAGCCACAGGGGCTTCTTTTTATTAGTTGTCCTCAATCTGAAGAGCAACATCAAGTTCCCTACGATTTCTTCCGCTACACACCTTTCGGTATAAAAAGCTTATTAAACAGTTCTGGCTTTGAAGTCGTTTGGATTAAGTCACAACTAGGTAACTTTTCAAAAATCATCAATGATGTTTGTTATTCTGCTAAAAAGCTACCCTCTCTCTCAGAAAATTGGCTATTGAAGCCAATATTACTATTCACTTCATTCTATCTTCGTCAAGTTATGTGGAGGCTTCATCAGCCTCTATTTAGGTATTTAGATCAATTTGAACAGTTTCAATATCATTCAGTTGGTCACTTTTTGAAAGCAAATAAAGTCTAAACAATACCTCTAAAAATAAACAATTGCTCATGAAAGTACTTTTTAGACCTGATGATGTAGATTCAAACTATAGGATTTATTTTTCTTTCCTAAATCATCCTTTTTCTGCTTTGTAGGTATGCAGAGAGTGGTTTACCAGCACAGTGAAATTGAATATGGATTACTAAGAAAGATGGATCAGTCCAAGTTTTTAATGAGCTATTTAAAGGCAGCCCAGATAACTGGCACTGGCAAATTATTGAGGAGGTAGTATCTCTTCTTACTGTTCAAAAAGTTCAATCTAAATTCTAAATAAAGGTAATAAATTGTATGCTTAACAAAAGGTCTGTATATGATGAATGGCATAAAGCAGTTCATGGGAAAGAAGATACAAAATTAATTAAACTCGAAGATTGGCATAAAAATGCACTTAGTCTATCACCTTCATTAAATAAATTAAAAGTTTTAGAGATAGGCTGTGGAGTCGGAGATTTTGCCATCTATTTAGCAAATCAAGGGGCTAATGTAACTGCTGTTGATTTTTCTCCTATAGCAATTACAATGGCTAAAGAAAAATCGCAAATTCAAAATATAAATGTTCAGTTTCAAGTAGCAGATGCTCAAGCACTTCCATTTGAAGCAAATACATTTGATTTGATACTTTCCTGCGAATGTTTAGAACATGTTCCTGAACCGCAGTTAGCGCTTAATGAGATGATGAGGGTATTAAAACCTCTAGGAAAGCTAATTCTCACAACAGAGAATTACTCAAATGCTATTTTATTGTTATGGTTAGTTTGCTGGTTACGAAAAAAACCTTTCAACAGTGGTGAAAAAGTTCAGCCCATTGATCATTTCTTTCTCTATTGGAATGTCAAACGTATGTTTAATAAAGCTGGCTTACGAGTAGAGAAAATGACTGGTTCACACCATGTTTTTATCTTACTTCCAAGATTTCATCCACACACCTTTGTTATAGATAAATTTCAAAATCCTTTATTTGCCAGATTATTCCGTCCGCTTGCACGTCATATGACGTTTTTAGCTATTAAAAAATAGTCGTAAAAGTTTATGAAAAAGCTAATTGTTCATGTTGCCGAAGTCGACGTTTCTGAGCAATCTGGAATGGGGCGAATAGCATGGCATTGGAAAAATGAATTTGAAAGTCGTGGGTACGAATTTCTCCACATTGGACCTAAACAGGTTGGTCGAGTTGCTCACCCAGGATTGTTCCCTTATGCAGCAGGCCAATTCTATCGTCAGTTGGGTCGAAATGCAGACCTTTTCATAGTTCATGAACCTGCCTCAGGAGTTTTTCTATCTTTTGAGATTCCTACTGTGCTAGTCAGTCATGGTGTAGAACGTAGAGCCTGGAATCTCAAGTTACACGGAAAAGATGGAACTACTCAACAATTAAAATGGCGTACTAAACTTCTTTTTCCTTTGTGGAGGTTAGGTCAGTGTGACTTAGGCTTAAAAAAAGCAAATATTCTACTTTTTTCAAACCACGAAGATAGTGAGTTTGTCCAACAGTACTATCATCGAGATTCTCAGCATATTTTCTTATTCAAAAATGGAGTTTATCCGTCTGATTTGAATGAAACACTACAGATTCAACAACCGTTCACTATCTTATTTATGGCTTCTTGGATAGAACGTAAAGGAGTTAATACACTGGTTGATGCTGCTCAAATTTTGCAAAACAGAGGTTTATATTTAAATTGGTTACTAGCTGGGACAGGTGTTGATAATGAAATTATTTTAGGCTCCTGGCCAAAGGATCTACACCATTACCTGGAGATAATTCCCAAATTTCAGGCATCTGAAGAGATTAATCTTCTTGCTCGTTCTCAAATATTTGTTTTACCCAGTTTTTTTGAGGGTCAACCTCTGGCATTGTTGCAAGCAATGTCGGCGGGACGGTGCTGCATTACTACCAATTGCTGTGGTCAAAAAGATTTAATTCGTCACGGCTACAATGGATTACTCTACGAACCAGGTGATGCTGAAAAGTTAGCTTATTTGATAGAACAGTGCGCTAGTGATAGCAAGTTGAGAGTAACCCTTGGTAGAAATGCTAAAGCTTCAGTGCAAAACCGCTCATGGAAGGAGGTGTCTGTGGAAGTGGTAAACCGCATAGAAGCTTTCTTGAATCAGAACTAACAAAGATCACCAGTCTCATATTCACGGGCTTTAAGCAATAAATCTATCCCTTCTCGACGAATATTTTGTAATAGAGGACTATTATAGGAATTAAAACGAGATTCATCTATAAATAGACGGCTAATCACTTGGTCATACTCTAGGGATAACTCAGCAACGACATCACTGGTTTTTTTAATTTCTTCTCCTGGATTCACATTTCCTTTGAGTATCACCAAAACATTAATATCAGAATCTGTAGAAGCTTCTCCCCGCGCTTGAGAGCCAAATAAAACCATTTGAACTAAGCGACCGTCATAAATTTCCCGCAAGCATATTTTAAGCCGTTGTAGAATTTCTGCTAACTCTTTACTCATATTTAAACCTTTAAAGTCATACTATTTGATGGTGAATTATTTAACTCATGTAACTTCCATTGTACCTCGACTGCCTCCTGCAATTGATGGTGTAGGAGACTATGCCCTCAACCTAGCTCGTCAGCTTCGCAAAGATTTCAATATTCAAACCCATTTTATTGTAGGTAATCCCACATGGAATGGTGCAGCAGAAATTGAAGGTTTTCCTGTTAGCCAAATTAGCATGGGCGTAGCCGATCGTAGACATCGCTCCCCTGATGCCCTGCTAAATTTATTATCAAGCGATCGCACATCCAGCATCCTTTTACATTACGTAGGCTACGGCTATGCAAAGCGGGGTTGTCCAGTTTGGTTAGTCGATGGGTTACAGCGATGGAAAAGTTTATTTCCAACGCGATCGCTCATTACCATGTTCCACGAAGTCTATGCTTCAGGACCCCCTTGGACTAGCTCTTTTTGGTTATCGCCCTTACAGAAAAATTTAGCAGCACGTTTGGCACAAATGAGCGATCGCTGTATTTCTAGTAAACAGCTCTATGCTGAAATAATTGCTAATATTAGCCGAGGCAAGCATCATCAAATTCTGTTCCTACCAGTTTTTTCAAACATCGGCGAACCAGATAAAGTACTTCCTTTGTCAGAACGCCAGCATCGATTAGTTATTTTTGGAGGTGTTGCTAACCGCGCAAGAGTTTACCGAGAGTCTCAAGCAGTTTTGGAGTACGTTTGTCACAGGTTAAACATTCAAGAAATTTGGGATATAGGAACTCCAACGGGAGTAAATTTATCCTCAATTACTAAAGTACCTATTTTAGAAATAGGACAGCAATCTGCTGAAAAGGTGAGTGATATTTTGGCAGATTCTGTTGCTGCTTTCTCCGACTATAATCCCGATTTTTTAGCTAAGTCAGGTATTTTTGCTTCTTACTGTGCCCACCGACTATTACCTATCAATACCAAAAGTAGTGGCTCAGTAATTGATGGTATAGAACCAGGGAAGCATTATTGGGTTCCTAATCCTCAAGGGAATGAGTTAGGAAATGACATGGAGATGCAGGCGATCGCAGATAATGCTTATTCTTGGTATCAAAATCATAATTTTTCAATGCACGTTAAGACATTTGCCAAATATATAATTACGAGTTCAGCAATCACACTCTGATATAAAACTATGCCTATCCTGGATATCAAAATCATAACTTTTAGCGCCAGCCAAAACTTTTGCTACATAATTTGTTAATCATCATATGACTGAACAAGAAACTTTGGATACAGCACAAGTAAAAATTGAACTTGTTGGTATTATTAACTCATTTAACAGGCTAGCATTGTTACGTGAGGCTCTACCATCTCTAATTCAAGCCCTTAAGCATACTTCATTGAAATCAGCAGTTATTGTTTTTGATGCTGGTTCATCTGACGGTAGTGTTGAGTTTATTAAAGAATTTACAGGCTCAAACCAAAAAACAGAGATTATTTGCCTCTGTCCTTCAGAAGATATAGAGCGCTCTTTTAGTGCGGGATGTAATTTTGGAGTACAGTATGCTGCTCAAAAATTTCCTCATCTCCAGTGGTGTTTCTTTTTCGAGACAGATAATTTCATCAAAAACGAGTTAGCGCTTTCTCTTGCAGTAAAGCTGATAGAACAAAAGCCAGAATTGGCAGCAGTTGGCTTTACAGTGGAAAGACACGATAGTAAAAAAGCAGGTTTTGGTTCTCGCTTTCCTACTCTTCTAAGCTTTCTCTTAGGACAGCAACTATCTCACAAATTCGGTCTGGAAAGAATGGATATTAAGGAATGGTATCCTTTTGCAGAAATTCGTTGGGGTATTAGTGACATCATTTTTACAAGTCCCCTGTTGGTCAGATATTCTGCATGGAATTCTACTAAAGGTATGGATACCGCTCGATTTCCCTACTCAGATTGTGACAATGATTGGTGTTGGATGGTTTATAAAAAAGGTTGGCGCGTCGCTGTTTTAGATATACCTGGCGTTATTCACGACAATAAAATGCAGAACTCTGCATGGTCAGCAAATAGAGTGATTAATTTTCATCAGGCAAGATTTCGTTTATTGCTAAAACATAGAGGAAACTTGATACTTTGGTTAAAACCTGTTTTATTTATCCGGCACATATTAGAGTTATTGTTGCTTATTTTAAGAGCTTTTCATTCCGCTCAAGCTAAAAATTCAATTCAACAGCGATGGTTAATGATGAAAATAGTTTATAAAGGTTATGAAACTAATTTCGACAATTCACCCACCAAAATGAAATTATCTGTTAAATCTCAGATTTAGAAAGACGTTTAATCTTCAAATAGCTAAAATTCCACTCAAAAAACTTGGAGGACTATATTATTAGTCAAAAATGTCCATTTTTAGCAACTAGCAAAATAATAATTAAAAATGTTACAAGCAATAAAAACTTGGCTAAAAACAAATCCTCTGCTTTACAGAATAACAAAAGCAATTCTGAATCAAGTAAACTCTACAGCATATGTTCTGGAATCATTTAAACCTCAACCATTGGAAAAAAGCTTAATTATTGGATTTTCTGGAAAATTGAATGGATGGGTAACTTTTGATATTGCACCTGGTGCAGATTACTTAGGAAATATCAAAAACTTAAAATTGTTTTCTAGTAATAGCATGAACAGAGTTTATGCTTCCCATGTTCTAGAACATGTAAGTTATCATGATGCTAAAGTTGCTCTCAAAGAAATGTATCGAGTCTTAAAATCGCAAGGAGAAGTTTTTATTGCTGTTCCTGATTTAGTAAATGTCAGTAAATTACTTGAAACTGAATTTGCTCAAACCGCTATTGATATAACTTTTGGTGTAAACCGTCCTGTCAAAGATTGGCAGCCTCAGCATAAATATGGCTATACTCAATCCACTCTAAAAAATCTTTTAAAAGAGGTTGGATTTACTAATATTGAAGAGTTTTGCCCTTTTTTAGAAGATACAAGTCAGTTAGTTATTAGTAATATCAAAATATCAATTTGCTTAAAAGCTAAAAAAGGAGAGTTGGTTAATGTTTAGATTAGCGAACCTGCTAAATTATCTAGGAATACGAATTCAAAATTACGCTTATATCCTTGATAATCCTACCTATTTGAAAGTGAGAAATGGTGGTTGTGGTACTTTATATCGTTTACTTAACAAGGATTGGTTTCATCGTCAACAGATACAAACTGTGTTGGATGTAGGAACGAATGAGGGACAGTTTATTAAAACTGCTTTAGCTCTGTTACCAAATACAAATATCTATGGTTTTGAACCAAATCCTGAAGCTGTAAAAAAATTAGAAAATACTCACTGGGATTCAAGTAGAGTTAGTATACTGCCGATCGCATGTGGTAGTAGAAAGACACAATTACAGCTTAATATTTCTAAATTTTCACCTGCTTCTTCATTGCTTAATATGCAGAAAAGGCATAATGATGAGTTTCCGGGAACTGAGACAGATAAAGAAATTATAGTAGAAGTTGACAGGATTGATAACATAGTCCCATCTTTAAACTTAGTTCATGATCCTTTATTATTAAAAATTGATGTGCAGGGCTTTGAACTAGAGGTTTTAGCAGGAGCTATCGGAATTTTTAACCAAACTCCTGTCATTGTCTGCGAGGTCAATCTAGCTGAACTTTACCAAAATCAATGTACTCTTGAGTCATTAGTTGCTTTTATGCGTCAACACCAATATCGTATTGTTGATATTGGAAATCCTATACGCTCTTATCATACGCAAGAAGTTCTGTATTTAGATTTAGCTTTTTTAAAAGAGTATTTCTGATTGTTTAAACTCGCATTTATATGAGTTTTTAAATAATGTAAATTATTATTTATTCTACTTTTAATTTAGTGTAAGGTTCACTTAAAAGTTCTTGTGAAAATACTTATCTACTCTCCGCTCTTTTACCCTAGTGTTGGTGGATTAGAAACTGTTGTGTCTGGTCTTGCTCATGAATTTGTTGAACAAGGACACATAGTTAAATTAGTAACGCAGGCTCTAGCAACAGACTACAAGGTATTTCCATTTGAAGTCATTCGTAAACCTAGCCCTCTCAAACTATTAAAATTGACACAGTGGTGTGATATCTATTTTCAACCTGCTATCAGCCTCAAAGGAATTTGGACTCTATTAATTAGTCCTAAGTCTTGGGTGATAGCTCATCATAACTGGTATACTCGACTAGATGGTAGCTTAGGCTGGCAGGACAAATTGAAGCAATTCATGCTCAAGTTTGCAACTAATATCTCAGTCAGCCAAGCATTAGCTAACCATATTTCCACGCCGTCAGTCATTATTCCTAATCCCTATGGAGACGATATCTTCTATGAGATACCAAAAAGTTCTCGTAATAAAGACTTAGTGTTTTTAGGAAGACTGGTTTCTGACAAGGGAGTAGATATACTGATTCAATCACTTGCTGAACTAAAGCAAATGGGGCTATCCCCCAAGCTGACAATTATTGGTAGTGGACCAGAAGAATCTAATTTACGTGAGCAAGCAAGAGTTTTGGTTGTCAGTGAGCAAATAGAATTTGTTGGGGTTAAGGTTGAACAAGAACTGATGGAACTACTCAACACCCACAAAATAATGGTTATACCATCTCGATGGCAAGAGCCGTTTGGAGTTGTTGCCTTAGAAGGGATTGCCTGTGGTTGCGTAGTTGTTGGTTCAGAGGGTGGGGGATTAAAAGATGCCATTGGCCTCTGTGGTGTGACATTCCCTAATGGAGATGTGCAAGCATTAACGCAAACTCTATTTAATCTCTTAAAAAACCCTGAGCAGCTGGCTAACTACCGAGTCAATTCACATGCTCACCTTTTACGCCATCAGAAATCAGCAGTCGCTAAAGCTTATCTAGAAGTAATTGAGGCAACAATTCTGTGAAAGAGTACATTGCAGTTTTAGCTCCCTTTGCCATTCTACTTATTCTCTATCTTTCTGTTCAAAACTGGCGGACTTCTATAAAAACTATACTAGTGTTAGCGGTAATTGAAGGGGCTTTGCGAAAATGGGTTCTACCCCAAGGCAGTCAGTTCATTTATTTTTTGAAAGATATTGTACTTATAGGGGCTTATCTTCGTTATTACATTTTATCATCTACTGAAAAAACTTTTCGTGTCAAAGGCAATTCGGCAGCTGAAACTATCGCTTCGGTAATTTTGCTATTAACAGCTTGGTGTCTATTACAAGTTTTTAATCCCAGCTTGGGTTCTCCAATTATTGGCATTTTTGGAATAAGAGGATACTTGTTATACATTCCTTTAATATGGATGTTACCCAATCTCTTTCGTTCAGAAGAAGAATTATATAGATTTCTGCGCTCATACCTGCTGTTGGTCATTCCAGTCGGGCTATTAGCAGTAGCACAGTTCTTTAGCCCTCCTTCAAGCCCCCTCAACGTCTATACCCCAGATATAAAACAAAATATTGCAACTTTTGGAGATGGAAATTCCACGAGTGTTCGTGTGACGGGCACTTTTTCCTACATTCTTGGTTATTCAGCTTATGCAATTATTTCCTTTGGATTATTAGTTCCCCTGTTAGCAATTCAGCAATCTCAATGGTGGCGTTGGGCAACAATTGCAGAATTACTGCTAATTATTGCCACCTCGCTCATGAACGGCTCTCGTGGTGTTTTTTACACTGAAATTCTATTTTTAATTGGTTATTTTGGCGCACAATTACTTACTAATCTGAAAACAGCTGTTCCTTTGATAAAACAGTTTACAGTGCCTATAATCGCCATAGCTGTTGCAACTGTAACTTGGTTTCAGTCTGCTATCAAGTCCTTATTATTCCGCATCAATTCCAATCATGATATATCTGGTCGCATTTCGGGAGGCTTCATTGAGCCATTTGAATTTATGAAGTTAAAAGGACTGGATAGTTATGGTCCAGGCGCAACTCATCCAGCAACTTCAGTATTGCGTAAGATTCTAAATTTACCTCTAAGAGAAACCATTCCTGTCTACTATGAATCGGAAATGGGTCGAATAGTTTTGGAAATTGGTCCTATAGGTTTTTTCTTGTGGTATCTGCTGAGAGTCATACTCATTTATCTACTGTGGCGTACATTCCTGAAATTAAAGCGACCTCTGTTGCGACAGCTAGCGCTATCAGCTTTTTTGATTCATGCGCTTCAATTTTCTAGTCAGATTGTGTTCAATCACACTCTCCTAGTCTACTACTGGTTCTTGGCAGGATTTATTTTCCTTCTACCCCGACTCGAACAGATAGAGAACTGGAAACAACAACAGGAATACTTCAATGTCCCAGATACCTATCGCGCTGATACATCCTACAGGTAATCCTTTCGCCCGCAACGCTGCAATCTCGTTAGGAGAGGCAGGTCTACTTCAAGAGGTGATTACAACCATTGCCCATAACCCAGAAGGAAGTCTCAGCCACTACTTCAAGCTGCTTCCTGCTCAAATTCGCAATAGAATCACTAATGAACTAGGGCGGCGTACCTGGATTGCTCCAAATGGTGTAGCCATGCGATCGCACCCTTGGAGTGAAGCAATGCGGATGACTTTGGTTAAAACTGGACTCAGTAAGGGTTTTGGCTTCGGTTCTCAAGGTCCGGTAGATTGGGTTTATGCTTCTCTCGATCGCCATGTTGCCAAGCATCACCTCCAGGGTCTGGCAGCAGTTTATGCTTATGAAGATGGCGCTGCTACTACCTTTGAAGTTGCTAAACAGCAGGGAATTTTATGTCTGTACGACTTGCCTATCCTGTTCTACCGGATGGCGCGAGAAATTCAGCAAGAGGAGGCTGAACGATTCCCAGCACTGTCTGGATCACTGCAAGCAGTACAAGAACCTGACTGGAAGTTGAGACGCAAGGAGCAGGAAGTGGCGCTAGCAGACCATATTTTTGTGGCCTCTTCCATTACCCAGCAATCCTTACTCAGAGAAGGGGTCAGTCCTGACAAAATTACGGTTATCCCTTACGGCGCACCGATTGAGTATTTTCAACCCCAACCTAAACTGGATCGAACTTTTCGGGCTTTATTTGTCGGTCGCGTCGGTGTTCGCAAAGGAGTTCATTACCTGATCAAGGCATGGGAAGAACTCCAACTTCCGCAGGCAGAGTTAATGCTAGTAGGTGTGAACGAATTTCCAGAAACTTGGCTTTCCCAACTTCCTGAGGGAGTTAATTACATCCCATCAGTACCCCATACTACGCTGAATCAATATTACAGTAATGCCAATGTATTTGTGTTTCCTTCTTTAGTAGAAGGCTTTGGACTGGTACTTCTAGAAGCGATGGCTTGTGGCATTCCTGTGATTACAACCACTCACACAGCAGGGCCAGACATTATTACTGATGGCACAGAAGGCTTTATTGTCCCTATTCGTGATTCAGAGGCTCTCAAAGAAAAACTTGAGTGGTGCTATTCCCATCCTCAAGAGTTAGCAGAAATGGGGCGAGCCGCTCGTCGCAAAGCAGAACAGTTGAATTGGAGTCTATATCGTCAAAAATTAACCAGTAAAGTCAATGATCTTTTCCAAAAATGAGCAAAATTACCACTGAAAATGAATACAAACAAATAAAAGAACAAAATAAGCATTTTCCCAAACCCAATCAATTATTTTTACATCTATGGTTTCCGAATATTTTTGAATTCAAAGGTGGAATTCAAGTTTATTCGACATTCCTCTTAGAGGCATTACAAAGTTTATATCCTGAAGTAAAATACGAAGTTTTTCTGAAACACGATACTTGCAAAACGCCAAACTTTTCTTTAAAAACTAACACTCAATTTTACTTTGCTGGCAAGTGGAATAAAACTTTGCGAACCCTTGCCTTTGCTAGTCAGATTTTCGGATATGGATTTTGGCAACGCCCTAACCTGATTATTTCCTCTCATGTGAATTTCACAGTTGTTGCCTACTTGCTAAAATACCTCACTGGTATACCTTACTGGGCTGTTGCTCATGGTGTGGATGCTTGGAATATCACAAACCCTACACTAAAAACTGCTTTATGTCATGCCGAGCGCATTCTTGCAGTTAGTGAGTATACACGCGATCGCCTACTCCAGGAACAAAATCTCAATCCAGCCAAAGTTTCTGTTTTACCAAACACTTTTGACATTCAGCGCTTCCAAATTGCTCCGAAGCCGCAATATTTACTTGAACGCTATAGTTTAACTGTTGAACAGCCAATCATTTTGACCGTAGCTCGATTAGACAATAGTGAACGCTACAAGGGCTACGACCAAATCTTACTAGCAATGCCTGAGATTCGCCTAGCCATTCCCCATGCTCATTACATCTTAGTAGGCAAAGGAAGCGATCGCCCCCGAATTGAGCAACTAATTTCTCAATTAAACTTGGACGACTGTGTAACATTAGCAGGATTTATACCAGATTCAGAACTCTGTGACTATTACAATCTCTGCGATGTTTTTGCTATGCCTAGTAAAGGAGAGGGATTTGGAATTGTCTATTTGGAAGCTGTGGCTTGTGGCAAACCAACTTTAGCAGGGAATCAAGATGGTGCAGTTGATGCCCTCTGTAATGGCGAGTTAGGCGTTTTGGTGAATCCTGATGATGTAAATGCGATCGCCCAAACACTGATACAAATTTTACAAGGTACTTATCCTCACCCCATCCTCTATCAACCTCAAATTTTACGCGAGCAAGTGATTGCCAGATTTGGATTTGAACGATTCCAACAAACTCTGGCTGAGTTAATTCATCTTCGGTAAATTACCTTTCATTCCTGAAGAACCCCAAAGAGACAAAGCACAGCTTTGACGCTCCTTCGCGTTGGAAGAAAGAAGCAACTGGCGTGTGGGGTGCAATGACTGTAAGTAAGTAGGCGTAATTAAATATAAGATCAAACCTCACCCTCAATCCCTCTCCTTGGTAAGGAGAGGGAAGCCAGAGGCAGGGTGAGGTTTTATATTTAATTTGACCCACTTACTTAGGAATTGTAACTAATTATCCGGATCGGTCTATTAATTGAAGAAGAATTCAGAATTCAGGATAAATTCTTTTTTAATCAAAAAAATATAAAATATCGTGAAAATTCTCTTGTTATCGAGATTTTTTTATCCAAGCTTAGGTGGCAGTGAAACTAATGCAGAGATATTAGCTCGTGAATTTAGCCAAATCGGACATCAAGTAATAGTAGTTACCCAAACTATGGGAAATAATCTCGATGAAAATGGTAAGCCATTTCCTTTTCAAGTAGTTCGCAATCCTGATTGGATGAAGCTAATGAAGCTTGTCAGGTGGTGTGATGTTTATTTTCATAATGGCCTTAGTTTAAGGGGAGCTTGGCCATTATTACTGTTTAAGAAACCTTGGGTGATCCGCCATCAAGTTTGGATCAGAAGTATCGATGGTAGTATAAATAGAATTGGCGGTAATGCTGATAATTGGATTGCCAAAATCAAGCATTGGATAAATCAGTTCGCTGTATCAATTTCAATTAGCGAAGCCATAGCAGAGCATTTAAAATCTCCTTCCACTGTGATACAGAATCCATATCGTGACCATTTATTCCGTATAATTCCGTCACCTGAAAAAAATCAAGAAATTGTTTTTCTGGGGCGACTGGTTTCAGAGAAAGGAGTTGATATATTACTGGAATCGTTAGTACATCTGCTAGAGTATGGATTCCGCCCACAGTTAACAATAATTGGGGATGGTCCAGAGAAGGCAAAACTACAGCTAAAAGCTAAAAATTTAGGGATTGATAAACAGGTTGTTTTTGTTGGCTCTCAAGTCGGAGAGGAATTAGTCCGTCTTCTTAATCAACATCAGATTATGGTTATTCCTTCTCTTTATGATGAGCCTTTTGGAGTGGTAGCACTAGAGGGTATTGCTTGTGGCTGCGTGATTGTTGGTTCAGAGGGTGGAGGATTAAAAGATGCCATTGGTCCCTGTGGTGTGACGTTCCCCAATGGAGATGTGCAAGCATTAACGCAAACTCTATTTAATCTCTTAAAAAACCCTGAGCAACTGGCTAACTACCGAGCCAATTCACCTGCTCACCTTTTACGGTATCAGAAATCAGCAGTCGCTAAAGCTTATCTAGAAGTAATTGAGGCAGCAATTCTGTGAAAGACTACATTGGAGTTTTAGCTCCCTTTCCGTTCTACTTATTCTCTATCTTTCTGTTCAAAACGTTTGATTTATTCTTGTCCACTTACCTACTTACCCACTACCTGGTGAAGTTGACCAAAAAAATTAACCTAAAAAATAGATGAAGATATTACAAGTCATACCCTCCATCAGTCTGACTATGGGCGGACCTACTGAAGTTATTCTAAACTTGGTCAAAACCCTGCGCCAGCTTGGGTCAGATATTGAAATTGTCACCACCAATGATGATGGAAATACTTTATTGGATGTCCCTCTTCGTCAGCGTATCGAGTATAAAGAAGTGCCAATCTGGTTTTTCCCCCGTGTTTCCCGCCGAATGAAAGAATATATCTTTTCTCCTGAGTTAGGACCTTGGCTTTGGCAACATATGCGAAATTATAACCTAGTGGAAACTCACTATCTTTTTTCCTATGCTCCCACTTGTGCTGCGGCGATCGCGCGTTGGCAAGGAATCCCCTATCTAGTTCACACAATGGGTCAATTGTCACCTTGGGCACTAGCTCAAAGTCGCTTGAAAAAACAGGTTTATAGTCGGCTGATTGAGCATCACAATCTGAATTGTGCGGCTGTTATTCATTCTACATCTGCTGGTGAAGCAGAAGATATCCGTAATTTCGGTGTTAAGACACCCGTCCTCACTTTACCTCTTGGGGTGAATATTCCTCACCCTTTACCCGATGCCAAACAAAAACTACGACACATTTACGGCATTTCTACAGAAACACCCATAATACTGTTTCTTTCTCGTGTTCACTACAAAAAACGCCCGGACTTACTACTACAGGCACTTGGCCGTCTTGTAGAACAAAACTATAATTTTCACCTAATCGTAGCGGGTTCAGGAGAAGCAGAATATGAAACTCAGCTAAAAAACCTGGCAATATCCCTTGGCATCTCACATCAAGTTTCCTTTGCTGGTTTTGTGGTGGGGCAAGAGAAAGACTTGCTGCTACAAGGGTCAGATATCTTTATTTTACCATCTTTTTCGGAGAATTTCGGTATCGCCGTCGCTGAGGCAATGGCAGCTGGATTGCCTGTGATTATAACTCCAGGAATTCAAATTTCTCCAAATGTTGCTGCTGCCCAAGCTGGGTTGGTTGTTGAGGGCACACTTGAAACATTGACAGAAGCGATCGCCCAATTACTGAAATCTCCCAATCTGAGGCAACAGCAAGGCGAGAATGGCAAACAGCTTGTGAAACAGCAATATTCTTGGGAAGCGATCGCTCAAAATCTTACCTCTGTTTATCATGCGATTATCGAAAGAAAAGTTTTGCCAGAATATCTTGTAGACTCAAGTGCAAAAATGTAGATTTATTAGCCATTCATTTGATAGAACATGAGAAATTTAAACCTTAATTATGTTGTTATGAATAACTCAATGAACAAAGCACATAGGTTGACAGGCATAGATTTATTAAAAGGAATTGCAGCTTATGGTGTAGTTTTCATTCATTCAACAAGTGGAGAATTTGGTAGCCCAAGCTATTGGACTATCCAATTAGGAGATTTTTTTCAGGGATTTTGTCAAATCAACTCCAAGAAAACTATATTATTAAAAGCATAGGTGTATGTTCTTTTGGAATTTACCTTATACACCATTTGCTAATCGAATTTATCCGACCTATTATAAATAAAATTTATCCTATATCGGTAGATACTGTTCCGGTATTAATATGTACGACATTTAGCTTTTTGCTAAGTTGGCTAATTGTTTTTTACTTGAGCAAATTTCACAAAACTAAAAAATTATTATTTGGCGGTTAAACAATTATCACGAATTTCTGTTCTGTAAATTCAAAAGATATTGGGTTCTTGTTCTTCCTACTCATGATTTGATTATTCCTGCATGTCTAGTACTCTTATCTATATTTTGTGAAATCTTCTTATCTTCGCCAACGTAAAAAAAGAGGCTTTTAGCTCTAGTAGCGTTGATTCTTATAATCCTACTTTTCATTCCAGCACGGGCAGGTTGGTACTAGGCTTTCCAGTGAATGCTAGCCAGAAATGTTATTATCAAGACGCTTGATTGAATATGAAAAATTGAATGAAAGCGAGGTTCGTAGAAATTAATGAAGAAATTTTTTCGTAAACATAAAACACTCATTTACATAACAGTTGCTATAATATTGACTGAAATTTTTTTCCGACTTCTGCTCGGACTAGGTAATCCGGTATTAAGTCAAGCAGATCCTTATACAGGTTATCGCTTTCAAGCAAACCAAAAATTATTTCGCTTTGGTAAAAGAATAGAATATAACCAATACTCCCAGCGTTCAGAGCCAATTAATCCCCAAAAGCCCCAAGGAGTATTAAGAATTCTGATGATCGGTGATTCCATTCTTAATGGTGGTAGTCCTACTGATCAACAGCAAATAATTACTGAGATTTTTAAGTCTAAATTATTGACTGCTAGACATCCGGTAGAAGTCCTTAATGCCTCTGCTGGTTCATGGGGAATTG
This sequence comes from Nostoc sp., assembly GCF_054880495.1. Lineage (NCBI taxonomy): Bacteria > Bacillati > Cyanobacteriota > Cyanophyceae > Nostocales > Nostocaceae > Nostoc > Nostoc sp. The sequence continues at coordinate 2,308 of NZ_JBTYKD010000176.1, read as the reverse complement.
GCAACCACTTAGGATATTTACGTGAATTTGGTACTTTTAATAGTGATGTTGTCATTCTCGAAATTGGCACCAACGATTTAGCTCAACCCACAAGTACTAGCGCGCCTGTAGGAAATGACCCTAATTTTCCTACTCATCCTCCACTGTTGGCAATTCAAGAAGCTTGGACTCGGTATACTTGGCCAAGGTTATCAAAAATTTTTCAAATTGGCTCTGTCCCTTCTGATTTTCCGTTAACTCCTTCATCAGTTGAACCTGATCGCCAGTTCCAACAGAATATGCAGCTCCTAAAAACTACAGTACAGCTAGTGCGTATTCAAAAAATTCCTATTTTTGTATTGTTCGTACCTGAACTTTCTAACTTAGTTCCCTCCAACAATCCACCTAAATATAAATTGGAATTTATTCAGCAGTTAAAGTTTTTACAGGTTCCTTTAATTGACGCTGAGTCCGAGTGGTCAACCTTGCCTAGCAAAAAAGTGGAAACCTTATTTCGAGATGGCATACACCCAAATGAGGTAGGGAATCAAGCCTTAGCGAATTTACTTTTTCAGCAGGTATCCCGGATTTATTACAAGGAATAAAAAATCATTAGTAAGGGTTTTCTAGCAACAGCAGATATAACACCTATTTATAATTACTTCAGATTTTCACATACCCAGAGTCAAGGCGATCGCTACCCTTATTCTTGGTTGGTAGTCAAGGCATTGCCTTTACTCCTATCGCCGTATGTATCATCGAATCGAACTCAACAATCCCTCCTGCATATTATTCGTGATATTGCTCGCTCCTCCTCTGGATCGTCACAGTTCATACAGGAGCCAGCCTTTAACCTATGATAGGAACTGAGAATTTTAAAGCTTAATTATGCATTCTTACTATTTACACTTGTTTAGAAACATCCTCTAAGCAACTGCGTTAATTTTTGTACCCAGTTCAATTCAATCGAAAGGAGCAAAAGATGAGATACAAGCAAGTTTTAAAAAAATTACTTCTTACTGGATTAGAGCATTTACCTATAAGCTCTGAAATAATAGGTTCACCAAAGGGCTTTTATGAAAACTACACTGATTTTATCAAGACATCAAAAAATTCTAAATTACAGATTGACTACATTGAGATTTATCCAGAACATTATATATATCGTATAGAACCTAAAACAATATACGAAGATATTGATGATCGATTTAATAAAGGTTATTTAGGCAAAGAATTTAAAACACCTTCTGCATTTGTTGCAATAATTGAAAATGGTCGTATTTGTGGCTCTGGAGGTTCAATTATCAGTTCTGATGATAAACTTATATTAGACTTATCTTTTATATGCGGTATAAATGGACATATGCCAGCAAAACATCCCTTATTGCAGAAACTAAAGTTACCAAACATTGTTAAAATTAATGGAACTGTATCTGTTTTAGCTACAGAAAATGGAAAGTATAATTATTTTCATTGGATGTTTGATGTATTACCAAGAATTCATTTATTAAAGCTTACTAATAATTACAATCATATAGAAAAATTTGTAACGAATCAATTAAAGTATAATTTTCAGCAAGAAAGTTTAAAAATAATAGGTATTCCAAAAGAAAAAATAATAGAATCTAATGAAAATATTCATTTAAAAGTAGATAGTTTAGTTGTGCCTTCATTACCTGGTATACCTGGAGCAATGCCTTTATGGGTATGTGAATTTCTTAGACGATCTTTTTTGTTTAATCCAGTTATTAAACAGATAAATGAAGTAGAAAAAATATATATAACTCGGAGAAACGCTAATTATAGACGAGTTTTAAATGAAGATGAAATAATTCAAGTTTTGAAAAAATTTGACTTTACTGTTTTAGATCCTGGGGATTTTACAATTACTGAGCAGGTAGCAATATTTTCGTCTGCAAAAATTATCATTTCACCACATGGAGCTGCACTTACAAATCTTGTTTTTTGTAACCCTGGTACTAAAGTATTAGAAATTTTTTCACCCCTTTACGTTAATACATGTTACAGATGTCTTTGTAATCAAGTAAATATTGAGTATTACTACCTACTAGGAGAAGGAAAAACATTATCTAAAGATCATCCTAATTTCTTAGATGGTTCTTTAGTTACAAATGATATTTTAGTAAATATAAATTCTTTATATCAATCATTACAATTATTAAATAATTAACCAAATTTATATTACCTTAGTAAGGGTTTTCCAGCAACAGCAGATATAACACCTATTTATAATTACTTCAGATTTTCACATACCCAGAGCCAAGGCGATCGCTACCCTTGTCCTTGGTGGTAGATATCAATCCCTCAC
>NZ_JBTYKD010000175.1:0-59150 GCF_054880495.1 Nostoc sp. | reverse complement strand
GCAATTAATACTGACTGCGGTTAAAACCGCACGAGCCGTTTCCCTCTCTTTCTCTAAAGCCGCTGAGTTTCCCACATCCCGCGAGGTTCTATGAAATGAGCGATCGCACGAATATGCGACGCAAGAAAGTCGGTACCACCATTACAAATCCGTCGCTTGTCTCATCATCGACCCCAACATTGGCGAATTCCAACCATAGTTTGATTTCGCAAGTAAATACTGCTTTGCCAGAACCATCGGTTCAGGCGTTGTCAAACCAGCAAGATACTCAGTCTAACAATGAGCAGTTGCCGGAGGAAGAAGCTTTCAAACAGGAGCCACTGGGACACGATATTAGTCGGATTTCATTGCGCCCGCAGTCGAAACTTTCAACAGGTCAATCGAGCGATCCTTCTGAGCCGGAGGCAAATTGGGTAGTCGATCGCATCATGCGGATGCCAGAGCCAGGAAATTTTGCGGATCAGATTCCCGAAACGCGATTTAGAGGTCACGATTTCAGTCAGCCATCTTCTGTCTCTCAATCGCAGGGTCACGATCTTAGAAAGATTTCGATGTTGCCCGTGCGAGCCAAGCTCACGGTGAGTCAATCTGGCGATCCATACGAACAGGAAGCAGATTGGGTTGCGAATGAAGTGATGCGAATGCAAATTCCAGAGTCAAATGAGGCTGTGGCAATGCGATCGCTCAGAGACACGATTCACCGTAAGTGTGCGGTTTGTGAAGAGGAATATCTCGTTCAACCGAAATCGATGCTACAGCGATCGGGCGATGGTAATTTGCAAGCAGAAAACGAACTTGAGAGTCGGCTGAATAGTAGCCAGGGTGGGGGAAGCCCGTTACCGGATGAGGTGCGGAGCTTCATGGAGCCGCGCTTTGGGGCTGACTTTAGCCAGGTGCGGGTGCATACGGGCAGTGAAGCTGTGCAGATGAATCAGGATGTGAATGCTCAGGCGTTTACCCGTGGTAGTGATATTTACTATGGGGGTGGGAAGTCTCCGGGGAACAATGATTTAACGGCGCATGAGTTAACTCATGTGGTACAGCAGACAGGAGCAGTACAGCAAAAGCCTGGTGGAACCCAAGCAGAACCTGTCCCGAAATCAACCGAAATTGATTCTCAGACAGCCAATCCGGAGAATTCACAAAATGTAGAGCGTATTGTCAACCAAATTGTTAATGCCCTACAGGCTGATCCTGGAGATCAATCTGGGCGAATCAAGCAATTGTTTGCTCGTCTTAATGCATCTACTCGTCAGGCAGTTCTTACTCAACTTCAGGCTCGCTTAACACCTGAACAACAGCATAGTTTACAAACGATTCTGTCTAAACCCAGTCCTACTCAAACAGAGTTACCGTCTGAACAGATGGCACCCCATGAGCAGAGCACTTTAGACGATCAGCATCAGCGGAATGTAGGCTCATCTCAAAATACTGAGCAAAAACCCGAAAATCAAGTCCCTACGGATTCATCTCAAACTCCTTCAGCAAGCGGTCAAGAGAGAAAACCTGGGTCGAAGACATCTGATACACCAGAGCGTCAAAAAGCTGCCAGTGATCAGGCATCATCCTCTAGTCCTGGTAAGAGTGGAGCAAGTGTTACAGCTGAACAGGCTAATTCTCAACAGGCGACTATTTCTAAAAGCGGAAGTCGTCAAGGTTCGGCGCAAAAAGACACTTCTACCTCTCATCAGGGAGAAGGGCAAGCTGCTACAGCTAAAATTGGATCTGCCTCTTCTAAGGGGAATGCCTCTTTAGCTCAAGCAGGTACTCAGGCGACTTCGTCTGAGGCTCGATCAGGTTCTAGCTCATCTGTAAGTCAGCCATCTGGTCAAGGAGTGTCCAGATCTAGCGCGGTTAATCAAGGCAGAAGTCCGAACCAGTCAGCCACGGCTGCTCAACCTCTACAAAGTCCAGAAGTTCAGGTGCCGTCAGCTCGATCGCAAAATACCCAAGCCTTACTGGAACAGGTTGCGACAACAGCCAATAGCGCACGACAGCGGTTTACTGAGCGCATTACCCAGGGAACAGAGGCGATCGCCGCTAGTATTCAACAGCAGCAAGCAGCTCTGACTGCAGCTGGGGAACAGCAAACTGGGGCAATTCAAGCGCTCTTTGCCAATGCCCGTGCCCAAGTCGGAGAGATTATCATCAGTGCCCAAGCTCAGCTTCAGACTGAAGCTACTTCCCACTTAGCTAACTTAGAACAGGGACATACTGCGACACTGGGGCAAGTAGAAACAGCCTTTGCTTCTGGACAGGAGCGGGTCCAGAAGCTTGGGAATACCTACGCCGAGCGATCGTTACAAACTGCTGATGAGTCTGCCCAACAGGTGCAAACTCGGATTCAGGGAATGGCACAAGAATCCCGATCCATTGGTCAAGAGAAGGCACAGGTCGGTGGCAGCACTCCAGAAGTTGCTCAAGCAAAAGCCAAAGTAGCTAACGAGATTGCCTCAGACACTGCAACCAAGATTACAAGTGGTGTGTCTGATGCGATGAGGGATCTGCAAGCAACAGGGCCAGAAACTGCTCGTGGTTTCAGAGAACAGGGTCAGGAAGCTGCTCGTCAGGTAGGTGCAGGTCAGGCTGAGGTTGTGAACCAGTTGAATACTGCTAACCAACAGACGAGTGCTGGGATTCAACAGGCAGTCACCCAAGGCAGTCAGGCACTTGGAAATCTAAGCAGCCAATTGACTGAACAATTAGCCTCTTTAGAACAAACCATTCAGAATCAATTACAGACTGAGATCGCCCAGAAGAATCAGGAAATTGCGGCGGCAGGACAACAGGCGATTACAACTTTCCAGGAGCAGGGACAACAGGCGATCGCTGCCGGTGATGAGCATTTAGCTCAATTCAATCAGCAGCTTGCTGGCATGGATATTGATCCTGCGCTTGCTGCCCAGGTTACTGGAGAAATTGTCGGTCAAGTGAATGGAGCTTACGACAATCTCATTGCCACGACTGATGGAGCCTTCCAGCAGGCGGATAGCGCCCTTACCCAAGCTGGAACAGAGGTGATGACTGCGATCAATGGCATCTCTACGAATGCTGCTGGGCAAATTCAAACGTTCCTGGGACAGGCGCAAGGGCAGGTGACTCAGCAAGTCAGTACTATCTCTGGTCAGCTTGGCACGACGGTTAGTCAAGCGAATACTGCAAGCAGCGGTATGGTTAGCCAGGTAACTAGTAGCCTGGATGGGCAACTGGGACAGATTGATAGTGCTTTCGGACAAGGGCTAGAGCAATATCGAGGTGCTCTGAATGAGCACGTTACGTCTGCAGAGGGGCAAGCTCGTGAGCCAAGAGAAAGCTTGCCAGGGCGAGTTGAGCAAGGACAGCAAAAGGTTGAAGAAAGGGCAAAAAGATCCTGGATTGAAAACCAATGGAACGACCTTGTGGGAATGTTCAGTTGGGAGCTGTTGGCAGGTTTGGTCGTTGGATTATTAGTCGGTGTATTTATAATCGTGACATTTGGAACAGGCGCTGCTGTTTTGATAATAGCAGGAGCAATAGCTGGGGCTGTTGGGGCATTAGCAGCTACCGTCGTCGGAAATTATCGTGGAGGGAAGCAAGGTTGGGCACTTTTTGATGGTGCTCTTAACAATATCATTTGGGGAGCATTCGGTGGAGCCGTTGGTGCCGCTGCTCTTGTGTTTCTAGGAGGAGTTGCTGTAGGCATGGGACTTGGTGCAGGTGCAACGCTGGCTCTGCTTACAGTTGGTGCTTCTGTTGTGGCAGGAATTGTCACTGTCATAGATAACGTTGCTCACGATCGCCCTTGGGATAAGAACCTTGTTGCCAATATGCTCCTTGCCGGAGTTCTAACCTGGATTGGTGGCAAAATTGCAGGTCATGCTGGAGAGAAGCCACCGGGAACAGAACCACCGGGAACAGAACCACCGGGAACAGAACCGCCTGGAGAGGAACCCCCTGGTTGCTTCGTAGCAAGAACAAAAGTCCTTACGCCAAAAGGAGAAAAGAATATTGAATCCATTGTGGTAGGAGATGAAGTTTGGTCTTTAACGCCTTCATTAGAAGAGGAAAGGACTCAATTTGTTGAGTTTACCTTTATTCGTAGCGTAACTACTGTTGTAGATATTCAAATTGGTGAGACAACTATTACCTGTAGCCCAGAACATCCATTTTGGGTGCCTCAGCAAGGCTGGCTCAAAGCAAAAGAATTGCAAGTTGGCTCAACTTTGTTCTCATTGCGTCAGGGGAATGTAACAGTAGAGCATATTCAGATACGCACAGGTACATTCACTGTTTACAACATTGAAGTCAATGGTTTGCACAACTACTGCGTCTCGCCCCTTGGCATTCTTGTACATAACAAAGCAATGCGCTGGAATCTACAAGATCGTGCAGCGGCTCTCAGAGGAAAGGTAAACGAATTAATTGAGCAAGCGAGTAGCCTACCAGATGAGGCACCAGGCAAAGCAGACTTATTGCGTCAGGCACAAGAGCTTGAACCAGAAGCTAGTAGATTATCGCGTCTTGCAGAAGAATCAGGATCCCCAGAAGCTCTAGAGCCTTCTCGGAGCGCAATTGAAAATCTTGAAGAACGCATTGGCAACTTAGAGAATCAACTTGACATTCAAGGAATTCCTAATGAGGTTCCAGGACTGCAAGCTGAGGCTGACGCACTCCTAAGACGTGCTAAGAGCGAGATACCAATAGAAGTGCCTGAGCGATGGCTAATCATCCAGAAAATTGGTCAGCTACAACAGGATATCGCCGATCTACGGACACTCATTGATGAAGGACTTGCGGATAAATCTGTCGCTGATGAATATTGGCGCTTAAGGGGGGATCTGGCAGATCTGGAACGGAAAGTTGCTACACGGATTCCGGTTACACCTGCTGCCGATCTATGGCAGCAACGGTTAGATAATGCTGAATGGAGTCCTGCAGGTTACAAGCATATGGAAGCCCGCTCAGAAGCTCAAGCTCGTGAGATGACTACACCTACAGATAGAAAGTCAAATCCGGCTAGTCAATACTTGCCCAATGTTAACAATCAGGCTTTGGAGCTTGAAGCTCTTCGGAATGGAGAAGTGATTAAAGGTGACAAAACACAGCCGGAAGGTACAGTTCATGTGAGATACGATGCTGGGAGGGTTATTGGATATGATGGAGGAGAACCAGTTACTACAATGCGTGCAGAGATCTCAGGCAAAACATACCATGGTCATCCAAGAAATTTTTAATTATGACAAAGCCGCTACCTCCCCTTTACCCCCTGTGCATTCCTCCTGAGTGGGCTGTGCAAACTCACGAGCTAAGGACAATCTATCCGCAAACGTTAGCTACCAGCGACTCAGATTGGGAATTGCTTGGAGAGGATCTCTTACAGGTCAAGCACAAAGACACTGGGGTTATCCTGGATGTTGGTTGGTATCCTGAAGCATCGCCGACAGGTCATTTCAAGTTAGTGGTTATTAATGGAACAGATTGGGCTAATCCTCTAGTTCAATTTCGGTCTCGTTCACTTGATGAGATTGCAGCATGCATTGAGGAGAACCTTACAAACCCATCTCTGTTGGAGCATTTGCCAAGTATAGCTGAGCCAACCCTTGTTGACTTAGTTGCCGTTTTGGAACAAGATCCCGATGAAAACAGGGTAATACAGGCTATCAGATTACTTTTGGAGCAGGATCATAAAATTGTTGTTCCATTACTGATGGCACGACTTACGGATCCGCAAGCAAAAGTCCGCTATGCCCTGGTGGATGCATTGAGACGAATTGGTGATCCAGCTACTGGCGCAGAACTTTTTGAACGATTTCTCCTTCCTGAACCTGATCTAGATACTCGTCGGCTTCTTCTTCGCACTCTTGGTGCTGTTAAGCATAGGCCTGCAATTCCTATATTGATAGACTGGCTGAAAAACCCTGACCCTCAGCAGCGAGCTGCTGCCGCTTCATCTCTTAATATGTTGAATGCTATAGAGGCTCTACCTGCTGTCACTGATGCCTATGCCATTGAACGGAATCGTCAGGTACGGGATGAAATGCGTACAGTACTTTACAAGCTTGCACAATTAGTAACTATAACTAACGAGCGTAGTGATCGTAGAAATAATCCTGAAATAAATTCCTCATACTAAAGTATTAGCCACTATAGCAATATCTATTATCAAGCTAGATCTGTACTATAAATTTAGGACTATGAAAACTTCAGATCGATCTTCTCTTTGGCGTAATTCCGATCAAAGAAAATATTTCCTTATTCCTGACGATCAGGAGTTGGAAAATGGCAATTGTACGATTTGCCAACTGAAGGGAATTGAAAAACATGTTGATCCAGCAGCGATCGCCCCCTACGAAATTTCAGCCAAAGATGCTGAACCCTACATGCAGCAGGAAGTGACTCAGGCAATGGAGCAAATTTCTAGCCTGTTTTCCAACGTTGTGGCAATTGCACTGCAAAGCAGCAAAGGGAATACTGCGGATGCTGCAAAAACTGCTGATCCGAATCAACCTGCTGCCAGCTTATTGTCTAACCTGTTGGGTGTTTCATTAGAGGAGTTTTGTGGAAATCCTGAAGTTGCCCAAGAGGGTTTGCAAAGCTTCGTGACCGAAGTGGCAACAGCAATGCAGAGTGGTGTTAGTCAGAACCCCGATCGCACCCAAGTCATTCAAACGAGTATGGATGCAGTACTAGAAACGCTTCAGTCTCGTGGATTGAATATCCCTGACCTCAATACTAACGAACTGATCACAGAGTTTTCCAAACTTATTTCAGACCTCCCTAACGAACTCCGAAATGCATTCTCCAAAAACTCTGCTAATTTTGAAACTGCCACAACCCAATTGAAAGAAGCCGCTCTCCAGATTGATCAATCCTTCTCAACGCTTTCTCAAACCTTGGCCCAAAGCCTGACCAAATTACAAAATTTGGCAAGTAAGTCTGAGTAAGCCAAGTACGATCGCCCCCAATACTGTTCGGATAAGTTCTCATTAGCTTTGGGTGGCAAACTGAATAACGCATTCTTTCGTTAGATCGCGTGGGTTGGGTTGAGGTATAAAACCCAACGTCCACGGGCTTTGATAATGCGATCGCCAATTTTGTAGTGCGATCACTCATGTTGCTCAATGGTAGGGGTGGAGGGGCGATCGCTCTTTAACCTTTCAGGATCGCGACATTCAGAGGGCGATCGGTTACTTAATCCCTTCAATCAGAGCGATATCCTTTTTGAGCAAATCATTAATCATCTCAGTCAGGTCAACCCCTTTCATCTCTGCCTGTTTAGCAAAGTACTCCAATACTTCTTCGTCTAGATAGATTGGAATATTAAACTTTGCATTGGGATGATAAAACTTGCCGCGCTCTGCCTTAGAAAAATCGTATTCTGACTGCATCATCATTCCCCTTCATATTGACGAATCTCGTTTTTAGTGGCTTTTCGCGCCGAAATAATTCGTATGTCAACGCGATCGCCCTGCTGCACAAATGTGTGAATCACTACCAAATATTGACCATTCGGTAGCTGTCCCAAAGTTGTCCAACGCTCCTCATCTAAACTGTGTTCTTCATCAAAAAGAGTAAGTGCCATCGAATCTTTAAAGACTTGACTGGCTTGTTGAAAGCTCACACCATGCTTGGACTGATTACTCCGCGCTTTACTTGAGTCCCATTCAAAATTATACTTCACCTCTAAACACCCCAATTCAAGTAGCCATAGGCAAAGACCGACTACTGGCAATATCTATGCTATCTTCCCATGAACCCAGTGCGATCGCTCATGTTGCTCAACGGTAGGGATGGAAGGGGGTTAGCGCAGCTCTTTGAAGGAATCGCTGTGGTTCTAAATCCAACGGTTTCAGGTTTAAAGGGCAAGCTTCTTGAAAGGGCGATCGTTCTCTCATTTTGCTCGAATGATTGAGTTCAAAGCTCGCCGTAGGTTGGGTTGAGGCAACGAAACCCAACGAGCAACAACCCTCGCTAACTGCATGGGTTACGCTACCGCTAACCCATCCTATCCCTGCTATCTCAGCTCGCCCGTAGTGCGATCGCATTATGGTTTTGGAAGTGCGATCACTCAACATCTTGCAGTGCGATCGCCGATCTTGTAGGGTGCGTTCCTTTAGCCAAACGTCTTGATGGGAACGCACCATCCCAAGTGAACAACAGTGCGATCGCTCGTGGGGAGGGCAAATGCTGAGAAGGGGCAACTCTCCGATGGAGATGATATGCCAACACTTTATCATGAGTAATGGTCTAGCGATCGCGTAAACAGTGCGATCGCTCTAATCGAAACGCCTCATCCTCTAACCGACGCCAGTTAGATCAGCTTCACGTCCCATAGAATTCCTTAAATAAACAAGCTAGGTGATACTTTGAACATATCTCCCAACACCTTAGCCTGAGCCTTGCTAATCGATCGTTTACCATTCACAATTTCTGAAACCACTCCACTCGAACCGAGTTTGCCGACCAAATCGACCTGGCGCATCCCGCTAGATTCCATAATATGTTGTAAAACCTCATGGGGAGTAGAGATCGGCATGGCATAGTGTTGAGCTTCATAAGCTTCAATCAATATCACCAATAACTGATAGAGCGTGCGTTCTTCGGGAGTTTTGCTTTGATTGAACGTCAATCGCTCAACAATTGCTAATAGCCGATCATATTCTGCTTCCGTCTCGATCGCTTTAGGTGCGATTTCAGCCAGCAAGTTACTGTAAGTTACAGGGTTAAAATCAAAAGTAAGGGTCATTTTTCCACCTATCCTTGTCGTATTCTGTGTGAGTTAACAAGTACTTGAAGTAAACCGTTTGATCTTCATAGTCAATTCCCACAATTAGCCGATAATCATTGCCTTTGATGTTAAAAACAATAAAATTACCAACAGCATCAGCATCTCGATAAATCTGGCGGATATCCTGCTATATAAATCCTAGACAAGTCTAGACATTTACTTCTTACTTCACGGGGAGCATGGGAGCGGTTATCCCTCAGTAAGCTTTCACGATGAAGCCAACCGTGATAAATTAATTGCCGCGTTCAAATCCCTGTTTATCGAATGACCACAACTTCCACGCTTAACAGTTGGAACGCGAGCTTGTTCGTAAGCTCAACGTCATATTGGGTGAGATTGCTGACGCACAGCTTTAATTTCAGCCATGATGTTATCGTCTGTAATGTCATCAACAGGAGGTTGGGCATAAAGTTCTTGAATTACAGCCGTCAAATCTGAGCGTAAATCGACTTGAATCAAGGCTCTAGCAACCTGCGCCCGCTCGTCTGGTTGCAACTGTTGCACACCCATAATCAGTTGTTCCAGGGTGATAGGAATCGATACCATGTCAGTAGCCATCATTCAGTTTCTTAAATTGTAGTGCGCCAATCTTGTAGCGCGATGCCCAAGGCTTTGTCTAAAGCCTTATCGCTGGGGAGTTGTGGGAATGCTGCTGCGAAGTCTGTCTTTGACATTGTGGTTGAAAAGGGAGGAGGGCGATCGTATCCGATTCATAAGGTGCGATCGCACAGCTTAAGGGAGTTATGGCTTTTTGGGAAGTTGCGGGAGTGCGAAGCTTGCGCGAGGTAAGTCGTTCGCTTTTTACAGTTTAGGAAAGAAGTGCGATCGCACAGCTTAAGGCGAATTATTACCAATTCACAACTGTCAAACTTGTTACTTTTGTTAATTCCCAGTCAGATGTTACTAAACTAGCTCCAGCTTGAAGTGCAGTGGAAGCTTTACCCGATATTGCAAACGAATTTGAATAATCTGTTCGATTAATAAATTATTAGTGGCTAGCAAATTAATTACTTCCACACGTTTGAGGAATTCCTCAAATAGCTGGCGATCGTCTTCGTTCAAGCCAGAAAATGCCAAAAATTCAATTTGGCTAATGATGGAAATTCCTACCCAGTCGGCATTTTGTAATAATGTAACTAACTTTGTAGAACCTTTTAATAAGGCGACAATGGCATTTGTGTCAAGTAGATACCGTTTACCACTCATCCCGCAACATCCTCTGGGTAGCGACTGCATCACCCTCCCAGCTTAAACGTCCTGCCAAATCGGAAAAATCGTAGGATTTTGTCTGAGGTGTATCTGGGATGCTTGGGTTTAAGACAATAACTACATCAACAGCACCAGATGATAATTCTGTTGGTATATCAAGGTGTAAATTTCCTGACGCATCAATAATTGTTGCTAGCTTTAAAACTTTCATATTCTGAAATTTTGTTTATATTTATCCTAGATCATAAATTTTAAAATTTTTGCGATCGCTATTTTGTAATTTTGGGGTAGAGTGCGATCGACTGATATATTGATGCTGCTCGAAAATTAAGCATTCCCTCAGATTCATGTGGAATTCTGTAGATTGAAGCACAAAGTTATCATCGTGTTTTTGGGTTTTAAGAAGTAGCCAAAAATCAATCCACTTGAGTCATAATATAAGCAATCGTCATCATTCAAAGTTCTATGGATGTCACTAAAACGATTGCTACTCAAGTAGCACTGCCAATAGATTTGTATCAGGCGATCGTCCAACAGGCACAGGCACATGGGCATTCTGTAAGTACTGAGATTGTAGCACTGCTGGCTCCAATACTTGGGCACAATTCCACAGAACTAGCTCAAGATTTTGCTGATTGGGAAGCAGCAAGTGATGAAGATTGGCTAAATATGGAATTAACATTGGCATCTGGAGAGAATTAGATGGCAAGAGGGGATTAGTTTGCCCGATTCAGATAAGCGAGAAGAGAAGGGCAACCGTCCAGCGATCGCAGTGCAAACAGACATAGCAACTTCTCCTATGTTGATGATTATTCCGGTTACATCTTCCTTGGGGGCATTGCGGTTCCCTTTTGTAGTAAGGATTGAGCCATCAGAACACAATGGCTTGACCTTACCATCGGTAGCAATGATATTCCAAATGCGGGCAATTGACCCAAAGCGCGTTATTCAGAAAATTGGTGAGTTAGAACCGCTATATTTGACGCAAGTTGATGCAGAAATTTGGCGAATGTTGAAGCCACCAGAAGCCGAAGAGTAAGCCAATTTTGTAGCGACTGTCTTGGAAGTCAAGCGATGTTCTATAGGAGCCTCTACGCGATCGCTTTTTGGCATTTGGAGAGTGCGATCGTATCCGATTCATAAGGTGCGATCGCGCTCATTGACAAGTTGCGATAGGATTCAAAAATTATAGATATACAGCCTATGAGCGCGATCGCCTGATATTATGCAACAAGTAGATATTACCAACACATCCGTTACCATAAATCAACTGCTTAACCAAGTTAAAAATGGCGAAGAAATAGTGATTATTAGTCATGGTAAACCCGTCGCTCGGTTGTCATCAATCTCACATACCCCTCAACCTTTAGCATCTCGCCATAAACTGAGAGCTACCCAACCTCAAACATTAACTACTAATCTAGAAATCATCCAAAGTTTACGCCAAGAGGCAAGATATTGATCTACCTAGATACAAGCTTTCTCGCAGCCGAATTTATCCAGCAATGGGAAACTGGATTGAGAGCAGGAGATGCGCTACATTTAGCCATTGCTAGCAATCGTAGCGTAGAAAATCTTCTCTCACTTGATCGTGGACTTATTGATGCTGCTCGAAAATTAAGTATTACCTCAGATTCTGGTGGACTTCTGTAGATTGAAGCACAAAGTTATCATCGCGTTTTTGGGTTTTAAGAAGTCCGATTTTTAGGGATTTGGAGAGTGCGCTAGCCTAGCTGAACGGAGTTATCGCTTGTTGTGGTTGTGAGGATTATGTTAGCGCAGCTTACCGTAGGCATCGCCTTTGCTGTTATAAATAGCGATCGCTCATCGTTTGAGTTGAGGTACGATGCTGGGTGTTGTTGAAAGATGCGATCGCTAAAGCAACCTTTTCAATATAGAGTGCGATCGCCTTTGCTGTTCTAAATGGCGATCGCTCATCGTTTGAGTTCAGGTGGGTAGTTTACCGCCGCAGGCATCGCTGCCATTGTTGAGAGGGGCGATCACGGTGGGAAAGGGAGAAGGGCGATCGCTTTTTGGTGTTTTGGAGGAGTGGGATCGCGCTCATGCATCAATAATTGTTGCTAACTTTAAAACTTTCATATTCTGAAATTTTGTTTATATTTATCCTAGAACTCAAATTCAGGAGATGTTGGAACACTACGAAACACGAGGTGGTATAGAAGCAATAGAACATCACAACAAACTGCTTCAGAAGTATGGGTTACAGCGCACTGAAGAAATGCTGTGGAACTACAATATTTACCTTAAAGTCCATCACTTTTTATAGTTTTGCTGTTCGCGCAGCTTAGGAATAAGAATTAAATAACATGCAATTTATGTCTCTGGTTTACCTCACCCTCAATCCCTCTCCTTATAAAGGAGAGGGAAGCTAGAGACAGGATTAAGTTTTGCATCTTATTTAATCCACGTTCCTTAACGAAGTTATCGCTGTTTTTGGCGGTTTAGGGAAAAAGTGCGTTAGCGCAGCTTACCGTAGGTATCGCCTTTGCTGTTCGTAAATGGCGATCGCTCATCCTTGGAATTCAGGTGCGATTAGAGAGATTAGCGCAGGTGATCGCTTTTGAAAGGAAATATAGGACGATCGCTGATTGCATTTTGGCGTTTGGCGAGGAGTGCGATCATAATTTTTGGTAAATTTGTTTTATAACGCACTGGGCGATCGCGCTACGGTGTATCAGACGAAGTAAGTAGAGCGGCGTGAATAATTCAAGGTTTGTAGCAAGGACTTTAGTCCTAATTTGAGGGCTGTTGGCGTTGGCGTTGGCGTTGGCGTTGGCGTTGGCGTTGGCGTTGGCGAAGCCTCTCGTAGAGAAGCCTCTCGTAGAGAAGCCTCTCGTAGAGAAGCCTCTCGTAGAGAAGCGTTCCCGCAGGGTAGCCCTCTCTGCGAGACGCTACGCGAACACTACAAACACATCTCAATATTTTTTACATTACTTAATCTACTTTGATTTATTCTCACCTACTTACTTAGATTCTGATTCATGATTAGCTGATGACAGAAATTCCTATCTAGTCAGCGTTTTGGTGTTTTGAAATGGGGTAGGATTAGCTCCATTGGTAAGGCGATCGCGTATTTTCTCACCACTGTCCAGAAATATCTTCCTGTTGTAAACCAATAAACTGTCTCCGCTTCCAAGCATATTGCAAAATATTAATCCCTAACTCCTGTCCTGTGCGAATAGTTGTTCGGGGTAAACTGAAGCTGCTATCAAGTCCCCAAATAGATGCAATATCGCCAATTACTAAAATTATTCCACTACCTGTTAAAATTTGAATTGGTTGTTGATTAACCATTGGTAAGGCAGCAAATAAAAACGGTTTTGTTCTTAAAGGATGATCACGTCGCTGTTCTTCTAAGGGTCGTAAAGGTGATTCTAAATGCTGCGCTAAAGCGTTGATACTTTCAATGAGCGCATTTCCATCTAAAGGCGCATCAACTAATAAGACACCACCTAAATTTAAATAAGTTTTAATATTTTCAAATTCAGTGCTATTAAGAGTTAATGATTGCTTCCCTGTTAAATAAAGTAAGTCATATTCTTGGAGATTTTCGCTCAAGTTAACTTGGCCAACTTCTTCACCTCCCCGTAATGATGGATGTAAGGATTCTACAGATTGTAATAAGTAAGCAAGATTAAAAAAACTTCGAGCACATTCTTTATCGTCATTATTCACCTGTGCCATCCGAACAAGCGCTTGAGGTCGAGATTGTGCTTGAACTCGATAGCGTAAATCTATATTGTTATAACCAGGAAAAAAAACATCAACGGGTGGAGTAATTGTTACCTCTCCTGATTGTAATAGAATTCGACATAATTCAATTTCTGAACTGGTTGGTAAAGTGCTTTTTTCATCAATGCGGAATGTTTCTTGGACAACATCTTTTGGGGCAGAACGCCGCAATTCATCGGGGTCTACATAACTGGCAACTAAATACACCAGTACAGCATCTGAACCATGTAATTCTGTGGCAATATGAAAAGGAAAAGCTTCAGGAACAACAATTAAGTTCCCAAATAAATCTATCGCTATTCCTGGTTGAATTTGCACCCAACGATTATCCTGAAATTGAGCTTCTACTTTTTTGGGTGCCGATATGACTCGTATCCCTAAACCGCAAACAATCCCTGGTTGATTTAAAGATTGATAATGGGCATTTTGTCGCAAGCGATGATAGTCATGTGCTTTACGCCAGCGAATAGCATTTATTAATAGCCCGTCCGCAGCTTGCAGACGTTCAAAAGGTGTAATTGGTGGTGTGGGGAAAGGGTGAGACATAGGGATTTTAGATTTTATATTTCGGATTTTGGATTATTTTTTAATCCCCTATTTTCGATTTATTTAAGAAGCTGGTGAAGTAGATATCTAGTAATTATGAATTATTAATCAAGAGTTCATAAGTGCAGAATGCTGGTTTTTCCTGGTCAATAATACGTCTCACTAATTGCTCGTTAATAGTATTTATCTGGTCGGGACGCAAGCGAACTACAAAATGAAAAGCTTGTCCTCCTCCTAATACTACTTCTCCTATTTTTGCATCTCCAATCACAAAACTGTCACCAAAAGGTTCTGTAATACCAATATGTTTATCTGCTTCATTTGGTATATGTTCATCTAGAGGTAAACCTGTATATAAATGCAAATAAAGACGTAAACCTTTACGAGTACCTCGCCAACGATATATTTCTACGGCACGACGAATTAAACGCCGTTGTTGGCGTAAATTCCACACAGATTCTACAGGCCATGCTACCCAATGAGCTAAAAATGGTAGCAAAGCCCGTGGCGCTGTTAAAGGGTCGAGATTTGCCCACATCACACCATAGCTATCTATGACTGGTTGATAAGCCTGTTCAAATATCTTCATAAAGCGACCGATAAAGTCTACTTCCCGATACAAAACTGGCAGAAAATCCATGTATGCAGACCAGGGACGTATATATAAATTAAAATCTGCTTCTTTAATTTGTTCTTGTTCGCTATTTCTATCTGTATATGCAACTACTCGACAGTTAGTAAAATTGAGTCGCAACTGTTCTTGTTTTTCAGGGATGATTGCTGCTTGATTTTCAAAATATGTACTGGGAACTTGAAAGTAAAGTACGGCATCCATTTGCCCGCCTGGTCGAATTTCTCTACCTTCTGTACCACCTACCCAACACCATTCGCTAGGGAAATCCCCCTCAACCATCAATTCAAGTTGCAAGTTACGTTGGCTCAAGTTTTTGATTTGAACCATCAACTCGCTGGGTTCGCCAGGTTGTAAAAGTAAGCTAGTACCAGTAATTTCATCAATGTTTTCTTGGTTAGCGAATGAGAAACCTGCTGATGGAACTGCTTCAGGGATTCGCATCGGGGTTAATTGCAGGCTAATTGTAGGTGTAGTGCGAATTTGAACCATGATGGGAGTTAGTTTGAGGGGTATCCTGACCTGATAGAGAAGTTAGATAATATTAATTACATGGCTGGAACGGAGGCGATTATCGGACCAAGAGCAGATTAAACCCAAAGATCCAGGGTCTATAACTGGTTCTGGTGATGGTTGACGAGTCCACCTCCCGTCTTGCTTACGTAATGCAAATAACAAAACTGTTCCGAGATAATACACACCAGAGATTTTTTGCAGCAGGGCGATGATATCTGATGTGTAGACAGGTCTGCCAAAAGGCCAGCCTTTACCATCAATCCCACCAGTTAAGGGATTGAGATATCTATACAATGCGACTCGCAGATTCATTAAAATTTCTTGCCGAGCGAGGGGATTATTATATGCTGGCTCTAAAGCAACTTCTGCTTGGACGGAAACACCAACAAATTCTGCTTCTTGAAGTTGTAATTGCACTCCTAATATTCGCCTTTCGTCTAGGTAACTTAAAACGCGATCGCGTAGTGCTGGTTGTAGGGTAAATAAATCTGGGGAGATCCCATCACCTTGAGCGATCGCATCTGTATTCGCTTGGGGAACAAGGATTAAACGCACTGTTCCCGCACCACTCATGGAATTTGCGGGTAAGCAACGAACTCTAGCAATTGCACCTTCACCAGCTTTTTGTGCCAAAACCTCAAAGTCTTCGCTAGTAATGGCGCGATCGCGGGTGCGTAAAATCTGCGGTGCTTTCAACACAGCTTGTTCTAGGGATTGAGCATCTGCGCCATTTGTTGCAGCTTGATGATTAGTTACACGCTCAATGTATGGTACAGCTGCTTTGAGAAACCTCAGAGTATCTTTTTGGACATTGCCTTGGCGACCACCACCTGTACGATAAGCCAGCATCTTGATTTCAGCACCCCGTGGTGGAAGGCCTCCATATTGGTATTCTAGTCCTTGTAGCTCGGTGTCACGGATTTGCACCTGGGTATCTTCTGGCGTAGGTTGTTGAATTTTGCCACGGACGCGGGTTTTTGTGCGTAGTTGATCAGGCTCACGAATCAGGGGGCCAAATTGAACTATTCCAGTCAGGGAATCAATGGTGTAATGCAGGTCTTCTGGTTGGGAATCGGCAAAATCTGAAACTTCTTGCCAAGTTTGTGGTAAACCACCAGGGGGAGTCACAACAATATACTCATTTTCTCGTCTAGCTAGAATTGGAGTTCCTTGAATTTCAAAGGTTTGACCAGGTTTTCCATCACTAATTCCCAAGCGTTCGTTTTCCACAAGAGAACTTTGGCTGGCTCTGACTGTACCACCAAGCGATCGCACTCCTAACCCTGTAATGCGTGGAGAACTACCGAATGGTGATTGATTTCCTTCTGGAACAGTAAAAAAACAGCGCAACCAGCGACCGCTATACCTGGTGAAACTCTGGACGGGAAATCTTTCTGGTAAATGCAGAATCACCTCTGATCCTTGGGTTGGATTACCTCCTTGTTGAGCAATTTCATAAAAGCTAAAACCCCGCGTTGCATCATCTGTTGGTTGTAATAATACAGATTGCCATTGTTCTCCATCCCAAGCTTCCCAACGTCGCGGGGGATTATTTGGGTTAATTCCCGTTGGTGTTGCTGACGCACCTTGGAAAGAAATAGCTAAAACATTTCCATCTATTGGGTCTTCTGGTTCTAAAACAAGGTAGAAACAGTTCCTTGGTTGGGGAGTATCTTCAAAAAGTGCTTGTTCCCTACCTGACCACACACCTGTAGGACTACAAGTCCATTGGTTAGTAAAGCGATCGCGTAAAGCATTTGGTGAATCTTCTGCGGTCTGTGCGGTTAAAAAGTGACGCAGTTGAGGCTTACCAATAATTAAGGGGCGATCGGTACTAAAAACGATGGCTTCTGTAGTTTCGGTTCGTAAAGTCGCAACTTCCACCCCAGCTGCTATTCTGTAGGTTTCCGGTAAATCGGTGCTGAGATAAAAAGTTAAATCAGTTTGTGCTGGTGCTGGGGGTTGCAGACGAATACCCAACAACTCTAAGAATGCCACATAATTTTTGCGAGGAACTTGGTTAAACCGTAGTAGCATCTGGTCAGTTAACCAAGCAAATACCTCAATAAAAGTAATTCCAGGGTCGCTGAGATTGTGATCAGTCCACTCTGGACAGTAGCGGGGAATGCGTTGGATGCATTCTTCGACCAAATCATCAAAAGCGCGATCGTCCAGATTTGAATTAGGTAATTTTGTTAAAAAGTCAAATTCCACAGCAGTACCGATTTTAGATTTTAGATTGGGGCGTAGGGAATAGGGAAAATCAATAAATTCTTAACTCAATACTCAACACTCGTAACTTATTCCGGCGTTGCTGAAGCTAAATAATATGGATAAACAAAGCTGTGAATATCAGGTTGGTCTTTGAGACAATAATAAATAATGATATCCAGTCTGCCTTCTTCACCCTTCATGGAATATGAATTACTGACGCTTTTATCAATACCTTGTACGGGGTAGGGTTCAATTATGATCTTTTCGATAGTAATTCGCGGTTCCCAAACTTCTAATGCCTCTAAAACATAAAGACGAGTCAGCATAAGGGTTTCGCTATTCATTGGGGCAAAAGCTAGTTCTGCCAAACGCGAACCAAAATTTGGACGATACACCCGTTCACCAATTCCTGTACGTAGAATAATCCACATAGATTGCTCTACTTTTTGTACATCTGAAGATAGCTGTAAACCTCCTTGCAAACTCGATCGCATCGGGAAAGCCCAACCAGTTCCTAAATAGTCTCGTTCTTGACTATCAATTGCATCTGGCATTGTTACAGCCCTCATTTAAATTCAAAATTACAGTCTAGTGTAGGTACTTCACCTTATTTAAGATATCGAGACTGGAGATATAAAAATATTCGCCAAAGGTCTAATAATTTTAGATTAGTTCAGGCAATTGAGTTAGACGGGATGAAGAAGAGTGAAGCGGAGGATAGTTTTTCAAATCAGTCGAAATACAATCAACCTTTGGCTTCAAGGGCAATGCTGACGCGCAGCGCAATGCGATCGCATTTAGCAGTCATACCGATCGCTCTTTTCCCTTTCCAACCGCGATCGCCCTCCTTCCAAAAACCCAAAAGCGATCACACTCAGCAGTCATAATGCGCTCGCACCTCAAGCAGTTTTTCGTTGTGGAGAAGAGACAAAATCGCTTGAGAATTCCAGGTCATAAATAGCGATCGCCTCTTCAAGAGTGGAATAAAGGGAGGATCGTTGATCGGGAGATTCTTCGATGAAGAGTTCTAAAAATTGTTTGTCTAGTGCTTTGATCTGGTTTTCGTTCAGGGGAAGGTGGTAATAATCAGCACTTTGTACACAAAACTGTCCATTATTAAGGCGTTGGAAACAGCGATAACGGATAGCGGCTGCGTCATCTAGTCTTTTCCAAATGTCGATCGCTTTAAACATAGCTTGCTAGGAGATAGGTTTCCATCGACCTGACTCAATGCGCTTTTGGGTATTGGCTCTTGAGTTTTTGAACTGAGTAATTTGCTGGTTGGTTGCTGGATCAACGATGACCACTCGATCACTCTTTAGATATACATAATAACCAGTTTCAGCATCTTGGAATAGCCGACCTTCTCTGACAACTCGATTGACAGACATCGCCCACTTGCCGAGTCACCGTACCGTCTTGGGCTTCTTGCGACCTCTGCTCTGCATGGGGTGTTTTACCTTCAATTTCCTTGCGCTCCGTTGGACTCACACATTACGATCGCGCTCTAAATTTCTGCTCATTCTAGCAAGCGATCGCCCCTTCCACCCTAACCGAATCGCGATCGCATCGGCAACCTGTAACGCAATCGCCTCTCCCATCTATCCCACCCTACAAAATTGGCGATGGCGACGCCCGCCGTAGGCATCGCACTTTGGTAGAATAGAAGAGTTAAACACTCGCTAAATGGGGTTATGCCAGAGGTTGCACGGTTTTATGGAATTGTCATCAAGGTGTTCTTTGGTGATCGTCCGCCACCTCATTTTCATGCAATTTATGGTGAGTATAATGCGTTAATCAGCATTGAGTCACTTGAGATCATTGAGGGGGATTTACCAAGTCGGGCACAAAAATTAGTTCTGGAGTGGGCAACGTTATACCAGCAAGATTTGCTACAAATGTGGAATACCCAGGAGTTCCGTAAGCTACCTCCTTTGAAGTAAATTTAGGTTAGGAGCAGTATGAAGTATCCCCGAATTCATCAAGCTAAAGCGATCGACGATACGATTCTAGTGATTGAATTTACCAATCAAGAAATTAAAAAATACGACGTTCGTCATCTTCTAGAGACTCCTATGTTTGCTCCACTTCGACAGCCTACTTTTTTCAAGAATTTTAAGATTGAGCCAGGGGGCTACGGGATTGTCTGGAATTCAGATATCGATATTAGCGAGTATGAGCTATGGAAAAATGGTGTGTCGTTGACGGAGAGTGAAGCATTGGCAGGCGATCGCATCCCGCACTCATAGCGTGATCGCCCTCCAATGCTTCTCCATTGGAATCGCCCATCTTTCTGTTCACCCGCGATCGCCCAATACTTCCCATCAAAAGCGATCGCACTACAAGATCGACGATCGCCCTATCAAAGCCTAACCCAACTTACGCGATCAGCGATCGCACTCACACATGACGATCGCGCTCTAAATTTCTGCTCATTCTAGCAAGCGATCGCCCCTTCCCATCTGTCCCACAGTTTATCGCGTCAGCAATCCGTATACGATCGCTCCAGACCTAACAGTGATCGCTCCGAAGTGCGATCGCATTTTGGGCAAGATATAGAGATTGAGATCGCCCTCTTCCCCTTTTTAACCGAGATCGCGCTTCCAAAACCATAATGCGATGCACTGTGATTGCTTATTATGCCTGTAGATGTTGGGTTTCGTACCTCAACACAATCTACGCGATCAGCGATAGCACTGCCGATCGCCCCTTCTCAGCATTTGCCCCCCAAGCGATCGCACTACAAGAGCTTGCTCGGCAAGTATCAGTGAGCAATATCGTTTAAGAAGTAGAATCTTTCCAACCGACTCTAAGGGCCTCAATAAATCCAGATTCGGGGTAACGGCGAAAAATTTCAAACGCTATTTCACGATATTCAGGTTGTACTTTAAGAAACTGCTTCCACTCTGGATAACACCACTGCGTGCCAATTAGAATAGAGCCAACTAATTTTGATCGCTCTAGGCTGTCTCCTACTTCTCGGCCAAGGATTTCAGCTATGATTTCCCTGCACAGGAAAAAGCTCCTGGCATCTGTAAAATCAACCTGATTAAAAGTTGAACCAACAGTATTAGCCCATAGAAGATATGCTCTTTGGAAACTGGCTGTATTGATATTGGAGTATACTAACATTGCTTCAGAAAGATTGGCATCATTGAAGCAGGATGACTCTAAAGTTGAACCACGAAATACAGCCTTAGCTAAGTTAGTATGAGAGAAATTAGCACCCGTCAAGTTAACTTGCTCCCAACGGCTTTCAGAAGCTTGAATTCCTATGAATGAAGCTGATCCTGCATCTACTAACTCAAAGCGAGCTTGACTGAGGTTAGCATTCTTAAATGAGGCGTTTGTTAAATTAACCTGACGAAACTGGCAGCCCGTAAGATTAGCGTTATCAAGATTGGCGGCAGTTAAAGAGACCATTGAGAGGGAAAGCCCTGACAGATCTGCCCCTTGTAGATTGACTCCAAAAAAATCGCCATCGCAAGGAGATAATCGACGAGTTTCACGAAGTTTTTCAACTAATTCGGCTTGTGCAGTTTTGGTGGATTGTGTCACGGTTAACTAACTCTCCTAAATTGCTTATTTCCCTTCTATTGCCTGGTGATTTCTTCTTTGAGCTTCTGCTTCAACTGTCTCCCTTGCAACCGAAGCATATTGTTCAACATTTAGACCCAATTCTTTACAGCGCTTTTTAATTTCCTTCCCATAATTACTTTCGGCACCGTAAAAAACTCCGATTCTGCTAGCATTACCAACTAATTTATATCCGTACTGCTCTAACCATTCTTTCCAAAAACCTTTCTCAAACGTTTTGGAGGTTTCTGCCTGATCAACTGGGTTTAACTCTGCTGCTTTTTTACCCTCAACTACAACTGCTCCATTCATGGCTACAACCGGATCAAAATCCATCGCAAAATTTGGATCGTTGGTATTGGCGCTCTCTTGCCATTTCTCTAAAGTTTTTGTTGCAACTAAAAGTTCACTCTTTATCCTTAATGCGACTTGATTTTGCCATTGCAGTGGATCGGTTGGAAAAGCTGCCAAACCTGGGCTAGCTTGACCTGCAACACCTATTGCTTTTAATCCAGCCATAGCGGGCGATCGTCCCCCATATTTAGCCAGATCTTTGACTCCATCAATGATGAAGTCACTGCTAGCACATCGTTTAAGAGCTGCACCAATCTCACCACCAACACCACCTGGAAAGAAGGCTAGTGCAGCGCCGAGAATCAATTCTTGCTGTAATTTTTCGTCTTGAGCCTGTTTATCTAATCTATCCGTGTGGTTTTTCCAGGCATCACCATAGGCCAGAGCAACACTCAGTAACCAAGCTGTTGCCCCTCGATCAGCGGCATCAATAATTGTGTTGACTTGGCCACAGCGATTTAAGAAGTCTTGCTTTTTTGACAAAGCTCCTGGCCCGAATACAGTCTGTTGTTGCTGTGCAGAAGTGACCGTTGGATTCGTAGGCTCACGTTGAATAGTTCCTGTGTAAACAGCGGGTTTGGTCTGAACGGCAGTTGTCTGCTGCACCACATGGGTTAGCTCATGGGCAGTCAATACATCTTTACCAGGAGCCTTCCCCGCCCCAAAATAAACATCCTGCTTGTGGGTAAATGCCTGAGCATTCAAATCCCGGTTCATCTGAACAGATTCGCTGCCTGTATGCACCCGCACCTGGCTGAAATCAGCACCAAAGCGGGGTTCCATGAACGATCGCACCTCATCCGGTAGCGGGCTACCCCCACCTTTACTGCTATTGAGCCGACTTTCAATATTATTCCCTGCCTGTAAGCCACCATCAGTAGCCGTTTGTATGGATGGTTTAGTTTGTACTTTGTCTTCTTCCTCCTCACAAGCAGCACATTTGCGCTGCAAGGAATTTTGTACAAACTGTACGCTTTGAGCGTTAAGTTGATCTGGCACAACCATCCGCATCACCTGATTTGCCATCCAATCCGCTTCCTGCTCATACTTGTCCCCTGGTTCTCCCACCGTCAATTTCGCCTGGGGAGGACGCACCGCTATGCGACTAAGGTCGTGTCCAAAAGACGGTTGCTGAATCGCTGGTGATAACAAAGATTGCTCGTCAGTAGACTGCGCTGCTTGCTCAGATTCCGAACATTTTTGCTGGAGAAATCCATCATTTACGGAGGAGATAGCGATCGCCTTCCTCTGTACCGCTTCATCATCTTTAGATAACGCCTCTGGCTGCACAGGTGGAGCGGGATCAGGCATCCGCATCACCTGATTTGCCATCCAATCCGCTTCATCCGCTTCCTGCTCATACTTGTCCCCTGGTTCTCCCACCGTCAATTTCGCCTGGGGAGGACGCACCACTATGCGACTAAGGTCGTGTCCAAAAGACGGTTGCTCAAGAGCTTGTAATAACTTGGATTTCTCATCAGCCGCTTGCGCTGCTTGCTGGTTGGCTGATTCTACGGTTTGTGCTTGAACTATATTATTCGTTGGTAAACCAAAGCCGCGCTCTGGGTTTGCCAGGGTCGGCGTATGTGGTGAAACAAGGGACGGATTGGAAAAAGTTGATGTAGCTGCTTTCTTACGCTCAAACGTGCGATCGCTCATCTCACCCTTCCTTCATTAATGGGTACAGTCGTGATTATTGGTGCTAGGCATTTTTCTACGAAATAAATTTTACAATTTATCAAAATGCTTATGATATAGACTTAAATCTAATTTATCAGTGAGAGGTTAAGATAATTTTACTTTTGTCAATAAGCAATAGTATCCCTGCTTCAAAATACTTACCTAAACTTACTCAAACTTCAGAATAGAGATTTCTTCCCGCGTCAGCCAAGGTAGTCGGCTACTTCTTGTCAACGGGCGTAAATTCCGGTCAAGCCAACCGTATTTTATCAAAAGGTGCATTCATTAAATTTACAGATGCGTTCTCATCGCGGTCTTGAATATTGCCGCAATTGCCACAATTATAGACACGCTCACTCAATGTAATCGGCTGAATATGATGGCATTTACAGCACATCTTTGATGAAGGATACCATCTATCAACTAACTCAACTTTAGTCCCATAGTGAGCTTGCTTGTAAGTAAATTGGCGACGAATTTCGTAAAAACAATTATTACTTACAGCAGTTGCTAATTTCTGATTACTAATCATGCCTTGGATGTTTAAATCTTCAATCCGAATCACATAAGCTTTACGACTTATGTCAGTCGTCATTTTCTGAGTCGTATCTTGCCTGATATTAGCAATTCTTGAGTGATGTCTAGCAAGACAAGTGTAATATTTAAGCGCATTATTTGAAGCTTTAATTTTTAGCTTTCTGTTTCCAAAGACTTTATTACGATTATGCCACTGTAATTTACTCAGCTTGGTTTTCGCTGTTTTTGTAGTCATAGGCATATCGTACTTTGAGCCATCAGAACAAGTTGCTAAAACTTTGACACCTAGATCCACACCAATTTTTTCGATAGGGTGAATTATTGGTGGTATTTTCTCAGCATCTAAAATGAATGACACAAACCATTTATCAGCAGTTCTAGACACAGTAAACGTCTGCGAACTACAGATAAAGTCAATTCGCTCTTTTAACCTAAGTTCCTTTAACCCTGGTAACTTTATGAGAGAACGAGCATTGATTACAACTCGATTAGTAAAGGGCAGTGGTGGCTTGCCTTTTTCTGGGTAAATCCCAGCAGTTTTATATACAGTAAAAGAGTCTCCTTTTTTCTTGGATTTCTTTTTCGGGAATTGGGCTAAACCTTTGCGCCATCGCTCAAAAGCATTTTTTAAATCAATGAATACTGACTGATATACAGTGGAGGGATATTTTTTCATCCATGCATACTCAGGCTTCTGCATTGTGATTTGGGTAAATACTTTCTTAATGGCATTAATTCTTTTAAAGTCAGACGCTTTCACATTTTCAAGACTCCAAGAAGCAGTGAGCAAGTCCAACCCAAAGTTGTAGACAAATCGCTTAAACCCAGCATTTCCACGCATCAAGGAGGTTTCCACTTTATTCAGTTTTAATTCTCGCTTTATGGCCAACATAGACTTATGTTTTATACTTATACAAGTATACCAGTATTGATACTTTTAAGTAATGTCATTCAAAAAAAATCATGAGTTTTGGTTTATCCGAATAATTGTCAGCCGCTAGATACTAAACCATTAACTCTAAAACTGCGTGTGGGTATCCGGGATAAAATCAGGTCAATCCCTAATTGGCAGTCAGAGCTAAGAAATGCAATTGAAGCATGGTTGCAGGAGAAACTTGACCAAACTGATCAGGATTGAAGTATTTTAGACAAGAAAATGCTAATTAAATTTTGCTCTTCGGTCACTTTCCGAGTATTCTTAATAAAAGGATTAAAAGAAAAAACTCTGGAAGGTAAGCAGGACAATGGATGTAGAATTACAAATCCTGAAAAATTTGGCTAGAGAGGCCCACCCAACAGTTGCGATAGCGAAGCTAGGATTTTAAACTGGAATTTGGTTTGGGGAAAAGGTTAAAGGTTTTTTCTTTCCCTTTCCCCTTCCCCTTCCCCTTTTCCCCTTAACCGACAAGTATTAATTATCCGCCAATCATCACAGTAAATTCACCTGCGGCTATTTTGTTGATGCTTGTGGTTTCCTGAATAGTATCGCCCATGCGACAAGCTGGAAGACCATTAATCAAGACAGTTTGACTACCATCAATGACTACACCGACACCATCAGGAACCACAACTTTAACGATGGGACAAGTATGAATGTCTGTAGCGAAACTAGCCATCAATTTTGCCATGTTTTCCACTGCATCAGCAATTGTTTTGGCGAGATTTTTAGCAGCAGCGGGTGCAGCAGGTGTTCCACTAGCCGCAGTCATTTTTACTTGAGCTTTGCCAATATCTTCCATTCCTTTGGTGAAGGTTTGCGCTAACATTGCGGCTTGTGCTGCGGAAATACCTCGCCAAGCTAGTTTTTTACCAATTATTACGTTCATGCTACCCGGTCCAATCGACAACGGACTACCGTGAGCAGTTATATCTCCCACACGCGCAGCAGGTTTACCAGGCATTTTTTGCTCCTTTATTAATCATGAACTCCCTAGTACCGCTTCGCGTAATTCGTAATTCGTAATTCGTAATTCGTAATTCGTAATTACGTTTTAGCAAGGGTTTCAGAGATTACAAATGGGTGGCTTATTTACGCCGTGCTGTACTAGTACAACAAGGCAAAAGTAAAAAGTAAAAAGTAAAAAGAAAGAATACTTATACCGCAAGCTTTTTACCCATTCCAAATGGTAGGTTTATTTCCGCCGTGACGTACTAGTTTAGGTAAATCATGGCACCATTAACAGTAATGGTTCCGTTTGCTTTAATTTCGATATTGCCTTTTGCTTTTATTGATAAATTCCCTGTGGAATCTAGTGATATTGCTTTACCTTGGTCATCCATTTTAATTTTATGACCACCTTGGGTTTCAATATCAATGCAGGCTTCACTATCATTTAAATAAATTTTGTGACCTTTATTTGTTTGCAAGCGAACACCTGTTTTACTACCACCTTTATCTTCTTCGACGAATTGCAGTGTATGTCCAGTGCGGGTTTTAATAGTACGCAACCGCACTTTTCCACCTTGAATTGAATCTTCTACTTTTTCCGGTGGTGCGTCTTTACCATTCCATACACCACCAATAATGTAGGGACGGTGAATATCGCCATGTTCAAAACCTACTAATACCTCATCGTTGACTTCTGGTAAACAATCAAAACCCCTATTGTTAGCAGCACCTAATGCTACAACTCTAGCCCAATGGCTGGCGTGTTCTTCTGTGAGGGTGGGAAATTTCACTTTGACTCTACCCCAACCTTTGGGATCTTTATTATCTGTGACAATTCCTACCAGGAAAGTCTGACCTGGCTGTAAGTGGATTTGGGGTGAAATGGTTGTTAACAGGCTTCCTGATCGCAATCCCCGCACGCTGAACTCAGTAGAATAAACTCGTTGGTTATAAAAGTGGCGAGTTTCAGTTACGTAATATTCTCCACTAAAGCGATCGCCTATTTCTTTAAGCTTGATTAATTTTCCCGGTCGAATTTGAGGATTTCCCTCGGCTTTGGCATCAGCATATATATACTCACCTCCGAGTTCGTCACACAAAGCCTGTGCCATCGCTTCTGCCTGTTTAGCGCTGGATACAGGCTGGTCTACAACAGTCATTTTGGGGGGTTTATTATTGAGATTGTATTCGGTGCTGACGCTGCTTCCTCGATTATTTCCTGTTTTAGTGATAACTTTTTCTGAACTAGCAGTTGAGGTAATTAATTTTTTCTGGGTATAATCCCAACTACGTACTTCTACAGCACTAACCTGCTCCGCACTAGTAATGCGCGTACTAAAATGACTAATATTAACTAGCCATTTTAATTCTAAAGGTTTTTGACTTTGAGGTTTACAAAAATTTAGTTTATCTTCTGTAATAAAAAACTCAAAACCAATACGGGCAGCCCGCTCACGCAAAAACTCCATATTAGTTTGATTTTCTTGAAATACATATTCATGAGGTTCTCCACTTGGGTCTATTTTACCTGCTTTTATTCCTACCTCTTCTGCTATTTTCTTGACGATATCAGTATCAGTTTCATTTAAAAATGAACGATTATGACGACCTCTATGTAAGCGATGAGAAATATCATAACCGCGAACTATAATAGGAGCTTCAGATTTTTCATTAAAGTGCATTTCAATGCCTGTAATTTCACCTTCAATCATAAAATCTTTGTCGTCTTTTCCAAAATTACTATCTTGAGTTGTACTCGCAACAAAACCCAAGCGTATCTTCTTACCAATTGCAAAAATACTCTCATGACGTTGTGGTTTACGGTCTGTTTTATCGCTAGCAGGAAGATAACTATTATGCACGACTAAAGTAAACATTGCTGGTAAATGCAAGCTTTCTTCGATGGTTATTTGTAGCAAATCTTTGATTAATTCGCTATCAGCTTTTTCCCAAGCATTACCTTTAGAAAATTCTAGGAGCGGTTCAGATAAATAAAGACTTTCTTTTACTTCTGTAGGCATATTTATATACTGAAAATTATTACTATATTTTAGAATCCTAACTTCTTCCAGAAATCGGGTTTATTGGTTTTTATTTCTTACCTGTAGGATTATGAGAACTATTATCTCGATCTTTACCTTTACTAGCTGATTCCTTGGTTCCTGGAAGATTATTTTTATCAACTTCTTGCAAGCTAATATCTACCATAGCTCTTACAGGCGTACCATCAGTCAAGAACATATTAAGCGTGTAGGTTAAGCTAGTAATTACACAATAAAAATATTCATCTTTCCACATTAAAATGTAAACTGATGGACGTTTATCTTTTTTTGTCGGTTCAACTCCTTTTTTTATATTATTAATATATTCTTCCATTACAGATTTTTTCGTTTCATAGGTATCAAAAAGTAATTGCTTGAGAGTAAATTTGTAAGGCTCAACACCAGAAAAATTTACTTTTGGCAATAGTTCGCTTCCTCTGTTACCTTGCTTACTTTCCCATTTGACTGCTCTTGTGAAGCTAATTTCTGTAGGATTAAACATAAATACAATATCATCAGATTCTGTATCCAAAGCTTTTAACTTTGCTTTTGTGAGGTTTGGTTGACGTTTTTGTGGTTCTATAAATGTAGGCTTATTTGTATCGGTAGCCATTTTTTTGACTTCTCCTCATTTAATTAAGTATTACCAAGGTAAACGGCCTGAATACATTCCATAACGTTCTCTTTCTATTTCTAAACGTTGGCATAACTTGCTATAAATCTCACTGGCTAATGTTTCTAAGTCGGCAGAGTTATCTTGGTTATTTTCTTGTTTAGAAGCATCATAATTATTAGCAGAGTTAGCAGTATTTTGTACAGTTTCTGTCACAGGTTTAATATCTGTCGCAATATCAGATTTTGCAACTTCTCCACCATCGGCAAAACCTTGAATAGTGGGTAAGCGTTTAGTTGATATTTGTGGTGTTTGTAAATTTGTCGAATTATCTAAGTTTGATTGGTGATGATTAACTTGGTTAAAATCAAATGCTGTAAAATCCTCTGCATTACCATTTAGTAATTCTTCTACACTTCCCCATTCAGAGGGAAAACTAGTATTAAAATTATTAGCTGTAGTTGTATTATTTGTATTTGCTTGCCTAAAAATTAAAGGTGGTGATGAATAATGATGAGAGTGTTTGGGAATTTCAGTGGTTAAGCTTTCATTTGCTCCATTAAATAAATTGAATTGCAAAGAATGACGTGCAATCATCCCAGGATGGCTAATTCCAGATTTTTGCCGGGATGAAACCGAAATATTGGGAATTTTAGGAGAAATAATATCGGCGCTATTTGGGAAATTATCGACTTGAGTCGAAGGTTGAATATAACTAGTGTCTTTTGCTTGTATTGATTGAATATTGGGAGCGTTTGAGGTACTAATATCCTCTGATAATGTTCCACCACTATTAATGTGACGCAATACGTGAATATTTTTTTGTGCATCGCTAGCATTAATGACAAACTCTCCCGGAGTCAGCATTGCAGGTACAGTATCAGAAGGTGCGATCGCGGCAGCAGAATTATCTGATATATTTTTTGGTGTAACTAATCCACCAATAGCATAACCTGTGGGTGCAGGTAGGTTATCAGATAATTGATTTAACAAATTAACAAAGTTATTTTGTGGTGATACTTCGGTTGCATCTGGGAGATTTTCTAGCGTTGGCGTTTCTAAAGAATTATCTTCCAGCTTGGAAGCTAAAAGTTCTGTTTGTGTTGCTTTTTGCGATGTTTCTGCTGGCAGAGTTAAAGAATGTTCCCTCTCTGCTAAATCTTTTGATGCAATAGCATTATTAGCTAGATTATTTGCTTTTAGTGTAATATTATTTTGCTGCGATTTTTTTTGAATAGCAAGAGTATCTAAATTATCGCCTGCTGATACTTCTGGATATAAGTTATTTTGTTGTATTTCATCCAATTCGATTTGTTGATAATTAATTAAATTGCTTACTATACTATTAGTATCTGTATTTTCAGCGTTGGAATTTGCTGATTCTAGAGAATGATTTAATTCCGAATCTGTGTCTAAAATATCCTGCGTTATTTTGGCAGTTACAGAATCAAAATTTGCTACAGTAGCAACATCTTTAGTTGTTGTTTCTAAATTACCCTCTTGAGCATTTATGTGATTGTTATCTTTAATTATTATTGGTTGATTTTCTGCAATTGTATTTTTGCTTGCTGTTTGAATAAGAGGAGATGACTGTTCTGAGCTAATATTCTCTTCTACTAGAATCTGATTGATCAAATTTTCGGAAGTGTCAGATGTATTTATAATTTCATCAGAGTCAGCAGAATATGCTTTTGTGGTTAAAGTAGGTTGATTTTCTGTAATTGTATTTTTGCTTACTGTTTGAATAAGAGGAGATAATTTAGCCTCAGTTTCTCTATGTTCTGAGTTAATATTGTTTTCTATTGGAATCTGATTGATGAATTTTTCGGAGGTGTCAGATGGATTTATAATTTCATCAGAGTCAGTAGAATATGCTTCTGTGGTTAAAGTAGGTTGATTTTCTAGTGTATTTTGTTCAATATTGTGCTGTTTATATTCTGCTTGAATAGATGAATTATGTGTAAGTGATATTTGAGATATATTTTTTTGCGAATCGTTTAAACTCTCAGAAGCATTTTTATTTTCTGCAATCTTATTACTCGCTAAAGTATCAGGTGTCATTTGTAAAAGTAATTCAGGAATTATTTGAGAATTAGTTTCATTGCTGGCTAAGGTTTCCTGATTTATAAAAGACTCAATAACAGAAGAATTATCTTGCTGAAATGCTAGATTATTTATTTGAGAATTCTCTAATAAACCTCCAACATTAGTAATATTATTGGGTTCTTCTATTATGTCCCGAAAAATCGTGGTTTCTTCTGAGTAAGATATCAATTCTTGATTTAGTATTTCTTTTACTGGATCGTGTATTTCTTGCTGCGCTGCAATATATTGATTTTCTGGCTCTGATAAATTTTGCTTAACAGAAAAATCTAGAGCGATTTCATTATGACTATAATGAATATTATTTTTATTTTTTGCAGTATCTAGAAAGCTTGTTTTTTGTAAGTCTATAACCTGGGAATTTTCCGGCAATTCTTGTATTATTGGAGTTTGCTGGGTTAGGTTTGGGGTAAGCTTGTCCAGATGAGGTGAAAATTCTGGAATATTATTAGCTTCCAGTCTTATATTTGTAGTGGCTACGTTCTGAGATTTTTTGGCTTTATTAGAATTTTTAGTGCTAGATTTTGTTGTAGCTGAGTTCTTTGATTTTGACTTTAATTTTTTTTGTGGTTGATCTTGTACCGGAATATCTTGAGTGATATTGTGGTTTTCAAGATTAACGATGCTAACATTATGATGTTTATCTTCAATACTATCGAAATTACGAGGCTCTGTAACTGGTAATAAATCTGTAATTATAGTTGTCAGGTTATTTTCTACGTCACTTGTATGAATATCTGTCTCATTTTCGTGATATTTTTCTCGTTCATTCTCTAATTCATATGTAGGAAAAGTTGTAAACTCATTAATATCCCAATTTTCACTATTCCATACCTTTTCGTCAATTATAGGTTTGTTTTGACGAGGTAGTAATAATGTAGAATCATTTATTAATGGTTTGATAAATGGCGATTTTGTTTGTAATCCTAGTCCTAATCTTCCGCCTAAAGGCTGAATAGCATTTTTAAAACCCAAATCATAATTAGACTCTTTTTTTAGTAAGAGTCTGTTCGATATATCAAAATATTTTACGATTCCTAGTGGAACTATAGACAAACCTAGCAAAGGTTGAATTACTTGCATCTTTGGGTTTTGATAAAAATCAATTAATTGGATTAATTAGAAGAGAAAAATCTTGATGTTGCTTCTCTCTTGACTGGATTACCACCACCTTTGTCTTTAGAGACTTTCAAACCTTCATAAGCTAAAGTCAGTTCTTCAATCGCAACAGCATTACCATCCGCTTGCAAAGCTGGTGTTTTCCAAGCAATGGGAATTGCTCCAATGAGAGTCCAACTCATCATTGTTTCTCCTGCTTGATTGAATAAAATAATATTGACATTACGTCGAAGATTCTCTTCTCCATTCTTTTCATCAAAAATTTTTGTCATCCAGTTTAAAAAACCAAAGTGGTCTGTAATTCCCCGTTTCAGTGTTACATCTGCAAATTCTGCTTGACCTAAATAGATACGCTGTTGGTCATTTACACCACCTTCAAAAAAAACATTTTTCTTAATCTGAACACTCAATGCCGTACATTCAGTAAAAGAAGCTGCGATCGCATTATCTATTTCTACGTAGAAACGATTTGTTGTCACATAATTCAATTCATGCGTCACAGTACCGTTATTAGACATAGTTACCATCTCCTCGAACCATAGTTTCTGACTCTTTCACGTTGCGATCGCATATCTTCTTGTAACAATTCGTAAACGCGATCGCACAATTTATCTAGTAACATAGAATCGCTAAGATATTTACCAACCGACGCTTGAGAAACCGTTGGCATCACAGCATATCCAGCTGTACCACCAATATCTCCAACAGGTGCGATCGCAGGTTGTATGCTTTGGGAGTCCATAATTGAAAAAGACTTAATTAAAAAATACTTTCTCAATTACAGGCTAAGGGAATTGCTCCCAAATAAGAATTAGCCAAAGGTCTAACTCTCTAGATGAAGGTATGAAGTCAGGATGTGCGACTGTGGAGGTTTGCAGATGAAGCACAGTTATTCGACTTTTGGCTAATTCTTTATTCTTGATCTTGGTCTGGATATTTTACAGCGATTTTCAGGTAAATGAACCACAAATAGACCTCTCTCCAAACCTCTCTCCTTTTAGGAGAGAGGCTTTGATTTTCTCCCCTTCCCTTGTAGGGAAGGGGCTGGGGGTTAGGTCTTTTCATTGTGGTCTAAATACATGAAAACTGCTGTAACTGAAGAAGCATAATTGTTACCCCTCCAGTTCAAGAGTATAAAACCAGTACTCAACTTACTACAATCTTAAACTGCACTAACCCCTCCTGACCCAGTTGTAGGGAATCACCATTATTCAAGCGATAATTAACACCCTGAGAAAGCTGATTCCCATTGAGATAACTACCATTCCTACTCGTGTCCAAAATCATATAAGTATTTTGATTCCAGTCCCAAAAAATGCGTGCATGGGAACGGGAAACAACACTTTCATGGGGAATACCCACTAAATCAATTTCTGGAATTGTACCGTGAATTTGCGATCGCCTACCAATATAGCCCTCTTCCGCAGAAAAGCGGAATTCTCTCCCTGTCGTTGTATGTATTAGTCTCATCACAGGTAAAACCGGACGAGGCGGTTGTCCTTGTATTGGTTCGATGTAGCGAGAACCAGGTTGATAATCTGTATATTCCGAAGGTACTTGTTGTTGGAAAGGCGGTTGAGGCGGTTGAGGCGGTTGAGGTGGTTGAACTTGTCGATGAGAAACAAAATTGGAATTTGTGGGAGAAGGATTAGTAATTGGTGGTGTAGAAGCAATAACATTGCCAAGTGGTCTACCACACCCAGGACAACAATCCATGTTGTTAGGTAAAGGACGGTTGAAAAATTCACAACCTGGGTTAGAACACTTATTGGCAGGCATTTTCAGCTTTACTCACTAAAGGAACTAGACCTGCTTTTTGCAGGAGAGATTGACCCTCACGGGTGATTAACAATTGACAAAATCCCGAACCCGCAGCAGGTAGACTATTATCTTTAGGGTACACTACAAAAAGTTGATTACTTAAAGGATAGCGCTCAAAATTACTTTCATCGATATAATATCCTTTTTTACATAAATCTACATCTGAATTTATGGGTTTACCCTCCTTAAATAAAGGTTGAATTGCATTTGCGTCATGATCATCTTTACTAATAGCTAAGGGGTAATCATTACATTGATCCCAAACTTTACTGACAATAGCAAAAGCAATAATACCAGCTTGATTAGCATCAAATTGGTTGACTATCACTTTTGTAGTTTCTTCAGTTGCTTGAGTATATTGAGCAGTTACTCTTTTATAGTCTTCTATTGCTTGTGGATCATCGTTTAATACTCGTTTTTGAAATAATAAAACAGCTTCAGGTTCTTTGGGAGCGTAGGCTTTGATTTCTAAATTTGGTAGATGATTATTTATATCTTTCCAGTTTTTTATTTTACCAGTATAAATTTGTCGCAATGTAGATAAGCTGATTCTACCTTTAAGCAACCGAGGCAGATTAGAGTCTTTTTTGCTATGAGCTACATATACAAGTAAACCATCATTAGCAAACGCTTGGCTTTTTAATCCTTCATCTTCTGCTGGAAAAGATGTAATTGTAAAGTATGCTCTACACGATTGTATTGTGCATTCCCTAACCGTTTCTAATGGTAAGCTACGAATTCTGACCTCTGCTGATTGTACCGGTTGGTAATTAAATGTTGTGTTTGAGATTTTATTTAGAGTTTCTGCAATCGATTTTGTTGTTTGTGGCCTTCGTGTTAATATAAAACTCCATGTACTGTTTTTTTCTGCTGTGTAAGTATACTCTCCCGTTGGCAGATTAGGAACCTGAGAAAAAGTGGGCACTAAGCTAGACCAAAGAGGATTTTCGCGCTTCTGGGGACAAACTGGCTTCAAAACATACCAAATACCTACTCCCAGCAATATTAAAGCTAAAATTACCCAAAATACAAACCAATATTTTTTCCAACCTTTTTTTTGTGCTTCTTGCTCCTGTGAAGCATTTAAATTATAGTTTTGTTCGAGTTTGGGAAGTTGTAATAATGCTTTACGTGCTATTTCTGCACTTTCAAAAGTAGCATCTATGCCCATTAATTGCCGAATAAATTGCTTGAGAGAGGAATCAATATGCGGCCATAGTTTATCATCATTATAGTTAAAAATTTGTCTTGAATTACTATCAGTATCTTGTCCTATCCATAAATGAAATGCAACTACTCCTAATGAGATTAAATCTGCTTCTGGTTTAGCTTGGGAAGCTGGCACTTTAGGATGTTCAAACAAAGATTCCCAAATTGCTAAATCACAAAAGTATATATAAAACTGTTGATTATTTGGTTTTTTTTCTAATTTAATTAAAATACTATCTAAGCTAATATTGCCATGAGCTATTCCTTGCTGGATTTGATTCGCAGGTAAACGCAACTTTTGAGTGTGGAGAAATTGCAGGGTTTGTAATGCTTGTTGGAGAAATTCGCGTACTTGTAGCGCTTCCATTGCACCATTTTCTTGCAAATATTGTCTTAAACTTTGGGATATATCCGCTTCCTGTATGATCAAATAACAACGTTCTCCTCGTTCGTCTGCAATTGCTTCTACAGGATTAATGAAACGAAAATTCTGATTCCTGCCATCCGCAAGACTTACCCCTGCTACAAGTTTAAAAGTTTCTTGACGCTGACGACTCTCTTCATCATCAAAAGTCCGATTAGGTAGTAAATATTCTCTGATCGCCATAGGTTGGTTATTATCAATACGTACTCCTGAATACATACGTCCCAATCCCCGCGTACCCAGGAAACTGGTAACTTTATAGATCCGATTACCTTTAATCTCTGTATTCTCGGCAATAATTGCCGGAAAACCACAACCAGTACAGTACTTTACCCGAAGATGTTTCACTTCTGGTGTATCGATAAAAGTTTGCAAGGGGCGATCGCAATTTAAAGGTGCATTACAATAACACCTATATTCTTGATATAAATTTTTTTTGATAACCAATGATTTTACCCCTTGTTTATAATAATTGTAGGTTGTGGAGCTAGTGCGTTGCTCGAGGAACCCGCGTTGTAGCAAGTGGTATTTTAGCGTATCCAAACCTCAGATTATGACTTAAATTTTGTCTTCCCCTTTGCTTCAAGGGCAGTGCGCTAAAATTATAACCTGTGCGTTCGGAAGTGCCTATCCAACCTACATCTAACTAAGCTTGAATTAGTCCTAATTTTAAGGCTGTAACAATAGCTTGAGTACGGCTTGTCACCTCCAATTTGGCAAAAATACTAGTTAAATGAGCCTTGACAGTTGCAACAGTGACATATAAGTATTGAGCAATTTCCTCATTAGAAGCTCCTTGAGTTAACCACTTTAAAACTTCTTGCTCCCGTTCTGTCAAGTGTAGCTGGCGACGAATTTGCCAGCTTGAATCGAAACTAGCTTGAAACCGACGGAAAAAACCACTAGCAACTTCCGTAGGTAAATAAACTTCAGACTTAAAAACAGTATTAATAGCCTCGTATAATTGGGTTGCTAAACGAGTTTTAAATACATACCCAGCAGCACCTACTTGCATAGCTCTAAATATCCAATCATCTTCTTGATGTCCTGACAAGACTAAAACCTTTCCTGCATAAGATATTTCTTTGAGTTTGAATAATGTTGTAATTCCATCTCCACCAGCAAGTTCTAAATCTAATAAAATTAGAGATGGAGACAATTGAGTTGCTAATCTTAATGCTTCTTCCTGGCTTCTGGCTTCACCCACGACCTCTAAGGATAGAGACTCATTAATAGTATAAAAATTTATCAGAGTTCTCAATCCTTGACGAAAGCGGTCTTCATCATCAACTAAGAGAATAGAAATAGTTTCAATGGCATTCATGAAATTAAGCTCAACAAATAATTGGCCGAGATGAAGTGAGAAAGCAAAAATAGTTCTCTAACCCTAGAAATAAAAAAAATATTTTACCAAACTAATAGCTCGGAATTTATGATTTTTTATTTTTGCCTATACAATAAATAGTGAAAAATATTCAAACAACTTTTGGTCGAGGTAAAACTACAAAAAATTGGGCACCTCCTTCTGGTGAATTCTGTGCCCAAATACTACCCTTGTGGTCAAGAATAATTTTTTTTGCAATAGTTAAACCCAGCCCATTACCACCTGGACGACGTGAGTAAAAGGGTGTAAATATATTTTGTACATCTTCCTGAGATAATCCTGAACCTTGGTCAGATATTTTGATAATTACTTCGCTATGAAACACTTGCCAACTCATTTTAATATTTCCACCTTCTGGGCTAAAATGAACAGCATTGCTAAATAAATTATCGAATACTTGCTTGATTTGCAAACGGTCTACATACAAAAAAGTAGATGTATTTGGTAATAAAATTCGGATTTTCTTTTGCTGAGTAAAAGGAAGTAATTTTCTTACGCTTTCTTCTACCAAAATGCGTAAATCTTGCAAACTTGCTCTTAAATTCTCTTGATGACTGCAATAAATCAACTCAGTTAAATTAGCGTCTAATTCTTGAATACTTTCGCTGATTATATTTGCTTGTTCTCTACCAGGATTTTCCTGTACCTCAAAACATAAGTTTTTTGCATAAAGACCAATCAACCCTAAGGAGTTACGTATTTGATGCGTTGCACGTTGAATTATATGTTCAAGTAACTGAATTTCTGCTCTTTGTTGTTTCCATTCTGAGTAAATATCAAAATATTTACTTAACAGTAAAACAGATTGAATAACATATTTTTGTATACTTGGAGAAAGATGTTCTCTCGCAAGCACCTGAACATATTCAGGCTTTTGATTTCTATATCCGAAGGGACATACATAACATACTAATCCCAAGTTATCGATGCTAATTCTATTTAAAGTAAAAGCCTCATAATATTCAGTCAACCATTCTTCTTTGCGAAAATAACTTATGAAATTTTGAGGTAAAGGAGCCTGTTCTTGAGCATAATTAATTAATTCCTGATGTGATTTAGTAAATGTATCATGATATACAATACGAGCAAAGCAAATAGGATACTGAATGGTTAACTGTTCAAGATGTTCCTGACAGAAACTTTGTAAATCTATTAGTTGAGAAGTTTTACTTTTAGCGTTAACATGCTGGACAGATAAGTCTATCGCCATAGCTTTACTCACTAGCTTGACTCGTTTCCTGAAATATTTGTATCAAATGATACAAAGTACCAAATGAGAAAATTAGACACAAAAACAAGCTTAGGAAGAGTACGCACCATAAAATTTAGCCACTTTAGCCACTATTGATACTTCTATCATCTACCCTGACACTTAATATAGTGGCGTGTATTTAGGGAACAAAAGAAATTAGATAATTTTATTAAACTTAAACTCGTCATAAAAATCATGATTCGCAATAAAATTTAATAATAAAATTCAGGTATTAATCAATAAACTGCGTCTACTTTGAAACCTATAGTCTTTTCTCTATCGGGGTTTAGTCCCAAATTCCGTCAGTCAAGAGAGTTAATTTAGCAAAATATAAGTTAATAATTCAAAACCTCAAATCCTAATCTTTTCCTTGGTTGTGTTGACTTAAGGAAACCGAACATTTACCAAAATAAAGGGTTTCACAAATATTTCAATGTTAAGCTTATCTTAATCTTCTCCCCGGCTATGGCTACTGAATTTTTACTGATTAACAATCTCGACAAAAGTCTAATTAACATTTTGTGCAAATGCTTTTAATCTAGATCCATCTCAACTTGATCGCCAGCATCATGCTTATCTGCCTTCTTCAAAGCCTAGCGGAAATCCTAGCTGGAGGAACTTCCCTGACAAGTACAGAACAAATTGACTTTAGCCCTCCGGGAAGTCACAGAGACAAGGTTACAGGGGCTACATTAAACTTGTATTTTTACGATATTCGTGAAAGCAAGCAAGTACAGCACTCTGGTAGACAGGTTGAACGCAATCTGGATCGAGGTAGGTTTCAACCAGCCACTGTTACCTGGCCCCCCAGTTGGTTTGATGTGTCGCTATTATTAACTATTTGGGATACCACCGCCTTGGGGGAACATCGCTTGTTAACGGAAGCATTAACATTATTGTTGCGTCATCGTTCCTTAAGAGAAGAATTTTTGTCTCCCGAACTACGAGGTTATGGAAATTTGTCGATGTCTGTATCCCAAGAACCCCCTATAGAAGTAGGTTCTTTGTGGAGTTCTTTAACTGTCCCCCTGCGTCCAGCCTTGTACCTAACAATCACAATACCCTTTGAACCCGAACCAACTTCCATTCCGTTGGTATTAGAGCGAATTCTTAGCGTCCAAAACCAATTACACAAAAACGGTAACAGCAATAATAAAGTTATCACCAAAAAAGTAGCGATCGCGGGTTTAGTCAAAAGTGCAAGAAACAATCTTCCACTCCAAAATGCAGAGATTAGCATTATGGGAACAGACAAATCTACGATTAGCGATCGAGAAGGAGTATTTTTCTTTGAAGATTTAAGACCACGCAACTATGTTTTAACTCTTTCATGTTCTGGCTATACAAACCAAAACTGTAATTTCTTGGTAGACAGTCAAAACTACACTTTTAAAGAAGTTTTGCTCACACCTGTCGTGGGAGTTTAGATTTCCGACTTCTTAAATTACAGCAATGTTCAGGTAAATGAACCACATTGTTTTTATCTCACGCAGAGGAGGACACTTGCGTGGGCGGGTTTCCCGACTTGAGCAAAGTGTCCGTCGCGCAGACACACTCTAGAGGAATCAAGAGTGTCATCTAATCTAAATACATGAGAACTGCTGTAAGTCGAGAATCTGTAACCAAAACTCATAAAAATCTAAAATTTAAAATCGAGAGGTTTACATGGCAAGACTTGACTATTTTGCTCCAGGTGTTTACGTTGAAGAAATAGACCGAGGTAGCCGACCAATAGAGGGTGTTAGTACGGCAGTAGCAGGATTTGTCGGCTTTACAGAAGATGTCCGGGAAGGGGCTGAACTATACAAGCCCATGCTGGTTACAAACTGGACGCAATATCTTAACTACTTCGCACGCAAAGGTTCTAACGGCTTCACAGACTTTGATGCATATTTACCATTTTCTGTTTACGGCTACTTTATGAATGGTGGTGGTCGTTGCTGGATAACAAGTATTGGTACTTCATTACCAGGGACACCAAAACCTGCTAATGCAGAACCTGCTATCTTACAAATTAATGGTCGAGGAAATCGTCCATGCCTCAGCTTTACCTTACGAGCAGAACAAGCAACTGGTGGAGCAATAAGTATTTTAATTTCTGACAGTACCCCCCGTCCCTTGCCTGAAGGTACAGAAGGAGAAACCCCACCAAACACTGGTGAATATTTCACAATCCAACTTCGTCGAGGTGAAGAGACTCTCGAACAATACGAGAATCTAACCATGAACCGTGAATCAGCAGCACAAATAGCCACTTATGCTGTTGCAGCTTTGCGAAATTCGATGTATGTCACAATTAGCGACGTATCCCAAAATGGACAACCCCTAGCACGACGACCAGCTAACGGTGAGTACGAACTTGCACCACCTATTGTTCCCTCCCCACCTGATAGATTTTCACAGGATGTCGAAGGGGTACGTGACGATCGCACGGGGGTACGCGGTATCTTTGAAATTGACGAAATCACCATGTTAGCTTGCCCTGACTTGATGCGAGCATATCAAGCTGGTGTCATGAACCTAGAACAAGTTCACGGCATCATGGAGCTCATGGTGGTAATGTGTGAAGGTTCAGCTAGTGGAGATATCCCCAACCCACCCAATCGGATGGTTGTACTCGACCCTCCAGCAGAATGCGTCAAACCCCAAGAGGTCATGGATTGGTTGCAAAGATTCAATCGTCGTTCCATGTTCGCAGCTCTCTACTACCCTTGGATTAAAGTTCCAAATCCGCGTAACGGTGGCAGACCGATTCTTGTACCCCCCTGCGGTCATATCATGGGTGTTTGGGCACGTACCGACGAAACTAGAGGAGTTTACAAAGCACCTGCCAACGAAGTACCCAGAGGTGTAATTGGTCTAGCTTACGAAACCAATTTCCGCGAGCAAGAACTTTTAAACCCCATTGGGATAAACTGTATCCGCAGTTTTCCCAACCGAGGTATTCGTATTTGGGGAGCAAGAACTCTCGTAGAACCTGACAAAACAGAATGGCGTTACATCAGCGTGCGGCGTTTGATTAGCTACATTGAAAAATCTATAGAACTAGGTACACAATGGGCAGTCTTTGAACCCAACGATGAAGACCTCTGGGCAAGAGTACGACGTACAGTTAGCAACTTCTTAGAGCGTATTTGGCGCGAAGGTGCATTGTTTGGATCTACACCACAACAAGCATTTTATGTCAAATGCGACGAAGAATTGAATCCTCCAGAAACAATGATTCTGGGTCGTTTATACATTGAAGTCGGAGTTTGTCCAGTACGTCCGGCTGAATTCGTCGTCTTCCGTATTAGCCAATGGAATGGTGTGGAAGATGGAGAATAGTTGATGTTGATGGTGTGTTACTAGCAGCTAAACTGAGCCTACTTACCGCGTTCTCTTTTCAAAACAGTCTTTTCCAACTAATCCCAAACATATGGAGCTAATTTATGCCTAGTCCTGGTGAATATTTAACCGCGTGTAAATTTTACTTTGAAGCCGATGGACTTACTGATAAATTCATCAAAGAAGTTAGTGGCCTAGGTGTTGAAAATACTCCTGCTCAGGAAATTCATGGTTCTTCAAAAGGTGGTGTAATCACTCGTCAAGCTACACCTACGGTAGTTAAATTTACAAATATCACGCTGAAACTGATTGCCACAGTAGATGTAGACCTTTATAAATGGTATCAAGATTGTAACGAAGACATGGGAGATGCTCGTCAATGGGCACAAAAGCGTAAAACAGGGCAAATAGTGGCTTACGACCAACAAGGCTCGCCAAAAGCACGTTGGGAAATAAGAAATTGTTATCCCTGTAAATATACTGGTCCCACACTCACAGCTTCCGGTGGTGATATGGCAAATGAAACTATCGAATTAGTTCATGAAGGGATAAAACGAGTGATGTAATTAAAAATATTGACTCTCGTTCCCATATTTAGTCTGGGAACGAGTCACATATCCTTGATGAGGTTTAAAATCTAAAATCCAAAATTGATTAATAACAGGAGTAACTCAACGGTGGTACAAGCAAAGTCTACAAGTCAAGTTCCGGAAATTCTCACTGCTTGCCGCTTCTACCTGGGATTAACACTGGATGGGGATGGATCTAAAAAAGATATTGATTGTCATTTTTTAGAATGTCGGGGATTTCAACAAACTCAAGCACCCATTGAAATTTGTGAAGTTACCGCCAATCAATGGGGACAAGCAAAAAAAGGTCAAACAGTCAGAACCAAGCTTCCCGGTAATGTCAAATACGGCAACCTAACTTTACGTCGAGGTATGACAAGTTCACAAGAACTCTGGGATTGGTTTTCATCTGTCAAGGAAGGAAACTGGAAAAAGCAGCGCCGACTTGCTGCATTATCTATTTACAACCAAGCCAGCCAAGAAATTTCCAGATTTGAATTAGCTGGTGCTTGGCCTAGCAGTTACAAAATTACTGATGTTAATGCTCGCAGTACAGAGATAGAAATTGAAGAATTAGAGATTACTTTTGAAGAATTCAAACGGGTAAAATAGTTCAGAGGTAACAATGTTTAAAACAGAATTTGAATTTACACTTCCTAAAGGCTATTTAGACTCTGATGGCAACCTTCATCGTCAAGGAATTATGCGTCTATCCACAGCTATCGATGAAATCTCTCCTTTGCGTGACCCTCGCGTTAAGTCTAATCCAGCTTATGCAACAATCATTATTCTTTCTCGTGTAATTACTCGACTGGGAGCATTAACCGAAATCACCCCATTAGAAGTAGAAAACTTTTTTGCTCAAGATTTAAGTTTTCTCCAAGATTTTTATCGGCAGATCAACGGTTTAGAATCTGAAAATACTCCCTTAGAAAACATCGTCAACCCTACCAAAAATTATTCAGAAAATCTAGTTTGCAGCTAAATACTAATTTTCTACTATTTCATTCTTCACAATTTATTAATCTATGCCCCGCAAGGAT
Source organism: Nostoc sp. (assembly GCF_054880495.1). NCBI lineage: Bacteria > Bacillati > Cyanobacteriota > Cyanophyceae > Nostocales > Nostocaceae > Nostoc > Nostoc sp. The sequence continues at coordinate 16,573 of NZ_JBTYKD010000175.1, read as the reverse complement.
ATACTTTACACTGAATTTAGCTTTACCCTTCCCCGTGGTTTGATTGATACCCAAAACCGAGTACATCGTCATGGTACTATGCGTTTAGCCACTGCAAAAGATGAAATTTCCACACAGAAAGAACCATTAGTTCGGGAAAATTCAGCTTATGGAATTTTAGTGATGTTGTCGCGAGTTATTACTCGTTTGGGCAGTCTGTCTTCAGTTAGTCCTAATTTACTAGAAGGACTTACAGTTACTGATTTAGCTTATCTGAGGGAATTTTATAACCGAGTTAACCAACAAGGAGATGCACATATTCCCGCTCAATGTCCTCATTGCCACAATCAATTCTCAGTGGAGTTTCAACTCGCGGGGGAGTAATGTGCTACCCCTCCAATAAACTCTACGAGGAGGTAGCTTTTGTTGCTTATCACTTTCATTGGGCACAAGACGATATATTAAATTTAGACCATTCAACACGCCAACGTTGGGTTGCAGAGATTAATAAAATTAATCAAAAATTATACTAAACATGGAAATTTAGCAATTGGTCTTGGTGAATGGATGAATGAATTGATTTATCTAGATACAACTTGATACTTCAAGTAATAAATACTCTATATCTTATAATCAACATTACAAAAACTGAAATTTTATTATGAAAATAAAAGTTTTCGACTCCAACACTCTAAAAAATATCATTGAAATAAACCTTGCTTTAGTAACCAAAATACAAAATGAATGTATTATAGGACGCTCTCCCGAATCCGGTATCGTTCTTGATAGTCCTGATGTCAGTCGGATGCATGGTAAATTGGTGCTGGAGAATGGAAATTACTATTTTTGCGACCTTGGCAGCAGAAACGGTTCATTAATTAACGGCATAATAGCCGAAACAACTCACAAATATTTATTGAATCCAGGAGATACAATTCGACTGGGAGAATTTGTTCTCATTCTAGAAGAAGTAAATCTCGAACCAGAGAATATAGCTGAGACTGTTTATAGAAATTTTGACGCTACAGTAGTTGCTAGCTTGAGAGACAGTGCTAATTCCAACCAACTAAATCAGACAACACATATAGAGCAAGTACCTGAATTTGTTAACAATATCCCAGAAGAAGTCACAAATTATCAGGAAGTTACTAAAGTTCAAATTGAGGAAATATCTGGTTCTGAAAATGTAATTGAAACTCCAGCAGAAACATCATCAGTTTTAGAATCACTAAGCCAACCGATTGAAATCATAGAAGTAGCTGATAATTCAGATAATATTAGCCGAATTAACGAACCTGAATCGATTATTTCAAATACCGAACCATCTTTAGAACTTAATGTTTCTGAACAAATTAATGAAGTTGCAAATGCTCTAGAAATACCAGAAGTTTCACTTACCACTTCTGAAAATATAGTTGCAACAAATGAAGATATAGTAGAATCTAACATTGAATCTAACATTACTGACATACATGAAGCAGAGATTTTCGAGGAAGAAATAACTACAGTTGCAACAACACCAATAGTTGTAGAAGTTGATCGAACTGTAGAAGGAACAACTATTCAACCGAGAGAAGAAATTCCCAGATCCGAAACTTCAGATGCATTATTCTCTCTAGAAGCAAACGGAATTTATGAACCAGAAATTACTCCACTAAAAGTGCCTGAAGTATTAGTTAGCAATATTCAACCTTTAGAAACAACTAATTATACTAATATTGTAGAAGAATTTCAGCCTGCAATTCCCATGACATCTGACATTAGTAAATCTGAAGAAGATAGTAGTAGTGATGCTAGTGTCATTGATTATACTGAAATAACAGATAGTTCTTTAATTACTGTGTCGGCTCAAATTTCTGAAGAAGTTGAAATCAAATCAACAGATGACACAAATATTACAGATGTTACCAATCTTGAGTCTTCTGAACTCAAAGAAGAAAAAACAACTGATAGCGAGAAAGCAGAATTAATTTCAACAAAATACATTGCACTATTAGCTCATGACAGTAAGAGATTTGAAATTGCACAGTTTGTAACTCAACATCAAGACTTTTTCTCTAAATGCCTAACAATCGCTCCACCTTCAGTCAGCGAAATATTATCTAGCCAAGCAGGTATTAAGATTACAGAACAAACTTCTGCTGCTACATCTGGAGGATATCAGGCGATTGCAGCCAAGGTAGCTTCTGGAGAAATTTTAGCAGTGCTGTTTTTGAGAGATTTTCTTCAAGTACAATCAAGCACAGCAAATGAAGAAGCTATGTTAAGGGTATGTAATATCAATCAGGTTATGGTTGCCACTAATTTATCTACAGCAGAAGCCATAGTTGGTTATATTCAAGTTAGAATTCCCGGTTCGCCCATTTTTTAATGAGTATTAGACATCTCCGAAAACTGTCAAACCCAGATCTTTCTATGGGCTGCTCGTAGCTATCTACGATTAACTCAAACTCCGTTAAAATTTCTTTAACAATTTCGTGGTCACTGGGTTTTTTAGCCTTAGTCTTGTGAATTGATAATCGAAACTGGCAATGATTACATTGGTGCCCTTAAAAGCAACCAACCAGGTCTGTTGAAAGATGTTAAAACAAATTTTATACCAGACTCTACTGTTTCACTAATTAATAAAGGTCATGGTCGAATCGAAAAACGTAGAGTTAGTATTTGTCAGTCACCATCTTGATGTCAAAACCCACATTATCCCCAACCAGTATGGAACTCCCGACAAACTCGAAGAACTCACAAAAAACATCATCAGCAGGTCTACCATGTTTTGCTAAGAAGCGATCGCTATGTCCATGTATCTGCTCTGAGTCACCAACACTGACACTATTAGCAATATAAGCATGAAACTCAGCTTGTGGTTTCCCTTCAAATAGACGGATTGCGGCAATTTCTACAACCTTTTAACCAAAGAAACTTTACCTTCTAGCTTAAGTAGGTGATGCTATATTGCTTGTTACATATTAGTCAGGTTAAAGCTGTAGTTCCCCCGTACATACACTGAAATGTATTTTTATAGTAAAATTTATTGCTTGAATTAAGGGAATTTTTTAAGTGATGTTAAACTTAAATTCTTAGAGGAAAAATCGGGAAACAGCGATCGCTCTTAAAGCCCAGCATAGGCGATCGCGTTCTTAGAGGAAATGTAGTAGACAGGCGTAGCTTGCCGCCGTAGGTCTTACCCTGAGCCTGCGCCGTACCACTTCGTGGAAGCAAGCTACGCGGAGCGTCTCCAAGAGTTGGGCATCGCCCCATCCCACCCCTACAGTTGCACCCATGTGCATTCAACCTAATTATTTCTGCTCGGTCTTTGACTTTCTGTGACACTTCTTCTGTTCTCAGATTTAATAAGATTTTGTTTTGCTCACGAGTCAAAAATACTCTTAGACGAGCGTCCATACTTTAAGTTACCTCGGTAGATGCGTTCTCCGTATTTATTTATCTTTACATAGCTTGTTTTTTTGCCTACCTACTTAGCTGGGAATTCTCGATAATTACAATTGTCTAATTCTTGAAATTTGGGTAAGGATTTATCGCTAATGCAAGCTTTTAAATACTTAACTTTAATCAGTTTTTCCCCATTCACATAATATTGAGGAAATCCCCTACTGAGAGAACATTTTTGATTCCATTCTCGACAAATCCCGTGTTCTATACCATTTTGAAAATGCTGTTCTCGATAAATAGTTTTATTATCATCATTCGACCATCGTTCATAACCGTGACGTTCTCCATCTTTGAAATATCTTTCTTCGGAAATAACACCTTTTGCTGAGTACCACAAATCAACACCAGTACCATGATACATTTCGTAACTACCGATGAAATTACCATCATAATCATATTGTTTGGTAATTCCATGTTCTTTTCCATCAACATAAAAGCTTTCCTCCCACAAATTTCCATTATCATGCCAAACGCGAAATAAACCGTGCTTTTTTTCGTTTTTTATCTCATATTCCTTATATATTTGATTCCCATTCCAAGAACGATAAATAATTTTTTCACCGTTGAAAAAATAATATGCTGATATGTTATTTTCAGAGTATTTGTTGATTTCCTCAATCGCATTTTTAGGAATTATTTGATGCCTATTTTTGCTAACATTAACAGTGATTGCATTATCTAAACTTCATAGCAATACCTTCGCCAAAATAAGAGTATGAAGAGAGAGGGCGCTCTGTAGTAGAGTTGTTGTCTTCCCAAATGACAACTCAAAAACTACAATTCGCCCATGTCCGACATCCTATCACTCTTACAATGCCTGCTACCGCAGATAAACGCTACAACAATGCGGCAGTTGAACCAAATAATCCTGGCTATGTTAAGCTAATGTACTTTTAATTTGCATAACCAGGGCGGGCAAGATGCCCACCCCACAAGACTTTTACTTCCAGGTAATATGCAAGTTAAATGTCCAACAGCTTAGCAATGAGTGGCCGAGTCACTATGTTAGGAATATATAGTTGAGAACCCATAAAAGTGGTGGAGATGCGATCGCGCAGAATTAATATTTCTTATCATAGAAATATTCAGGGCAATCAAGCGAACTTCCACTAAAAACCCAATGGATTAAAATCAGGCATTAGCTTTTGGGAAGATGAGCAAGTTATTATAAATCCACAACCTGTTATATCTTCTGACGATAAATTATTTGTCACCAATTTAAATCCTTCTATATTGCCTATTCAAGCAATTTCTACAACTTCATATCATAAGTCTTAAAAATTAGATACCCTGACAGTAAAACTTACAGACATGAAGAAAATGAGCGTTATGAGTATCGAAAAAATTGTAGAACAAGCTTTCCAAGATCGTTATCTAACACAAGCAATGAAAGAAGAAATAGGGCAAATTTGTGATAATCCCTCGGAACTCTCAATTGAAAAGTATATGGCGCTGGATCGGCTGATGGGTGCGCTATTAACTGGTGAGGTCTTGGAGGATGATAATACTGGTGGTTCATCCCTAACTCCCAGCCCACGGCGACCAGGCCCAACTCCAGGAAGTTTTGATTCAGCAGAATTACCGATTGTGGCGGCGGTAGTGAGCAGCGCTATTCCTTGACTCTCAGTAGAATCAGTAGCGGCGAGTTGATAGCGCCTTTGAAGATCCGTTTATGGACTCTTTAAGAATCCCCCGGCTTCAGCCGTAGGGAGTATCAAAGATGAGTTAGCTCAAAAGGTTATGCGAGGATTTAAAGCTACAACTGAGTACATTACTGCCAACGTGGGTGAGGCAGCAGAAGAAGGTGGTGGTCTGTCACACTACTAGGCTTGGCAATTGCTGATGCCCTGCAAAAGTGGAAAGCGCAAATTTTGGACTATCAGCAACGGGTGAGGGAAAGCAAGCCAGTGCAGCAGGCGACATTATTCGACATTGCACCCAACCACTACGACCGAGACCAAATTGATCCGCTCTAACAAGCGGTGGAAGGGTATACACACCTGATCGCCAGCTACCAGGATTTACATTATCGCTATGGGATTCAGACTGCGGTCAATGCGGCGTTTTGGTGGGATGCATCGGTTGAGAGAAAACCCCGGCAAGAGTTGGAGTTAAGCTTGATTTTGAAGTGGCGCAGTCCATTCAATAAGGAGAACTGGGAGCGCTGGGGACAACCGTTTGGGTAGGGGAAAGTAAAGTTTAGTGTCAAAGCAAATCCCCTTCAACAGCAGATTTTTTAGTTGATTATTATTGGTATTAATAGTTTTTATTCTGGTTTACCGAACCGCATAATTAGAGTAAACCGTAATCTTTTTTACTGCTTAACTTGGTGCGGTAATCATCAATTATTTGGTGAGAATAACCGAATTTACAAGCTTCTTAGTTCTCAATAATATAGAAATCAAAGCAAGGATTTAAATCCTCAGTTTGTTGAGCAAAAAACTACTACTGGTACGAGGGATAAATTAATATGCTAGTTCGTCGTTACAACCCCTGGCAAGAATTGAACACTTTAGAACGTCACATCAACGGCTTACTTGGAGATACCAGAGTATCATCTGCACGCTTGGAAAAAGGCTTTATTAATGTTCCGGCTGCTGAACTACAAGAAACTGATGATGCGATTCATTTGAAACTAGAACTGCCAGGACTGGAAGCTAAAGACCTAGATATTCAAGTCACCGAAGATGCTGTTCACATTAGCGGTGAGCGCAAGTCTAAAACTAAAACCGAAAACAATGGCACAACATCGAGCGAATTCTACTATGGTAAATTCCAACGTGTAATTCCTCTATCTGCAAGGGTTCAAAATACCAATGTCACCGCAGATTATAAAGATGGCATTTTGAATCTGATACTGCCTAAAACTGAGCTTGAAAAGAATAAAGTTGTCAAGGTTAATCTGGAACAACCTGCTGCATAGTATGAAACTACTCTACCGACAATGATTGATTGAGACAGCTAAGAGCTTGGTTATGAAAGTGACCAAGCTCTTTTGTATGCGATGTCTACTTTAAGGGGCTGTGACGCTCCTGCGGACGCTCGCGGACTCGCTACCGCTACACTAACGCTAACGCTACGCTATCGGTGTCGCTTGGGGTTTCCTCTCTACGAGAGGCTACTCGCGTTCGCTTGATTGGGGGAGCGACCTAAGAGTGTTAATCAAACAACGCTATGGCTATCAAGAATTTCACTCCCAACCCGAACATTGGAAACTGGTGGGTTTTCTAACGTTCCCATGTGCCACTATTACAAAGGTCATAGTATAAATCATGACTTTTAGCTCATTCAGTTTTGATAATAGATTCTTATGATGATGACATACACAAAAAGCAAATTTACCTTTAAAGTATGATGAAAATTAATAAGTTAATGTCTGTTCTTGCAAGTATTGTTGCAGTAAGTGTTGTAGCAGTTCCCTTTCTTGTTAAAGCAGATGCGATTCATAATGGACAGCCATTGCTAGCACAAGCTCAACAAAATTCTCACAAAAAAGAAGGCGATCGCTGGGCAAAATTAAATCTGACTGACGCGCAAAAACAACAGCTGCGTCAAATTGAAAAAGATAGTAGGCAGCAAATCGAAGGTGTTTATACACCACAACAACTTGCACAGCTGAAAGCAGCAAGAACACAGCATCAACAAGGGCAACATACTAATCGTCGTGATGTCATGAAATCTCTAAATCTAACTGACAGTCAAAAGGCTCAAATCAAGCAAATTAGAAAAGCGCAAAAAGCGAAGATGGACTCTGTTTTCACTCCCGAACAGAGGCAGCAACTCGAACAGCAACGCGCACAATGGCAGCAACAGCATCAGTAAGATAAAGGTATTGGGGTCAAATGAATTGAACTTTTCAACACCCTAGAATCGGCCCCATCCACCTGCCTCAACATTTATGCGAGCAGAGACGCCATTTTAACAGAATTAGTGCGGCAATGAGCAGGAGAAAAAGCAGGATGTATTTGAAAATTTGCCCTGTTTAGATCACTTAGATCCATCAAATTGATAAAGCGAATTCGTTAAACGACAGAATCCATTGTATCTCTGTACAATTAACGGTTTTTTCCCTTGATTAAACTACTCAAACTGTGGCGTTCAAAAAAGCTCCAAATTGCCCTACTTGCATTCAAACCAAGCTGAATATTTAACTGATTTAATTTAGTATCACTTGAAGCACCACCAGGCCAGAAGTGCCCACCGTTGACTACAGCTAACTGCAATACCTCTGATCTGTTTCTACAACCTGAGTAACGAAGAGTTTTGACTCGCAAGCGATTACTAGATTTAGTCCCAGTTAACTTTTGAAATTGAGATGAAGAAGTACATTGATCATGCCTTCGCCAAAAATTTGCTGTTTCTGGAATAGAAACAAGTGCTTCTTTTTGACTTATGCGATCCCCATAATAATCTACACTTAAATCCTTTGTACCATTAATCATCATTATTGATACAGTCAGCGAAGGATGACAACTAGGCACAAGTCGAGCAGTTAGAGAGCCAGCTACTGATGCAAAAGCAGCAATTTTATTCGGCAGCTTACAGGCTAAAGCTTGAGTGAGTATTCCACCTTGAGAAAAACCAGTGGCATAGATTTTATGGCTATTAATATTTCTAATTCGTTGCAGGTGTTCAATTAAAGCTGCAACAAATGAAATATCATCTATCTTTTTTCTCAGATGTCCTGTAAAGCTCCATTGATGGTCAAGTCCATTTGGATAAACTGCAATAAACCCGAATGCTTCTGCTAAATTATTAAAGCGAGTAACTTCAGCAATAGAATTACCGCTACCCCGATCTCCATGAAACACTAAAACTAACGACATCGCGTGTTTAGGGTTGTAAGATTTTGGCGTATATATATAGTAAGTACGTAACTGTTCCTGGTTTCTTAGTCTCCCATAATTCTCCGAAAGTAAGATTTTTTCTCTGGGTATACTTTTTGCTTCTACTTGAAGAGAATTAGAAGTCACAGCCAAAGTCGTTGAGAGTAGGCAACTCAAAACATATTTAAAAAAATCAGATTTTTTAGACATCTCTATTATTAATTCTATCTAAAGTCTACAATTGCATGGTGATGTATTTTTATACAGGATTGCCGCGATTTCTTTTACTGCTGCTTGTAACCGTTCTTTTTCTTTAGGGGTCATGGCTATGACTCAAGTGAGTATTGTGTTCTCCCTATACTACACTCAGCAATCGGTATTTCTGCAAAAATGGGATTCTCCGAGCGATGAGTGAAAGTAATTATGTATTCAAGTAATATTTGCCATATTCTGTAAGCAGTGCCAAAATTTATACTACAATCTTTTTTACAAAGAAAGGCAGTTCTTGCTGAAGGCTCAGTTAAAAAACTATCTTTTCTGGGTATAAAGCCCAGTCAAAAAAAGAATTGTATCGATAGTGCAGCGTAAAGCCTTCTCTACTAGATGCAACGCCTTCGGCATAGCAACTCTACCAGACGCTGCACTCCCCGCTTAGAGCGAGTCATCGAGCGTCGCGGCACTTTCCGCGAGATACAAAGCGCCCAGGTGAGTGTCTTTGCCTCTTTTGCTTGCTACAATCCCATGTTTTTAAGCATGGGTTCCTCCTGCCTCCCTCCTTCTGCCTCCTGAAATAAATATTACTAGTAAACTACCCACCACTGAACGGAGTACCGTTTCAGTGGGGGCTTTAAAAGCCCAGAGTTTACCCGACTAAGTACCTTGAGTACTACGATTTTCAGGTCATCTCACCTACGAATACGAAGCTGCTGTTGTAGCTCTGAGGTTAACAGTTAAACAGAATCATTGGGTTGTCTTGCAAAGTTCTCTGCGACGGGAAACCCGTCTACAAGACTTTGCGCTGAGTCAGTGCTGTTAGCGTAAAAAACCTTTAAATCATTGTCCAGGCTAACCTTACCCGCAAGGAGGGACTTATGTCCAAAGTATTCGTTATCGACCAAAACAAACAACCGTTAGATCCCATACATTCAGCACAGGCGAGGCAGTTATTACGAAACAAAAAAGCAGCAGTTTACCGTCAATTCCCATTCACAATTATTTTCAAGAAATCATGTCCTAACACTGAAGTTCAACCACTACGATTAAAAATCGACCCAGGTGCTAAATTTACAGGAATTGCATTAGTCAACGATTCAAGTGGAGAGGTTGTATTTGCGGCTGAATTGAAGCATAGAGGTTTTGCAATTCGAGATGCTTTAACTTCTAGAAGACAATTAAGACGTAGTAGACGTGCTAGGAAAACTCGCTACAGGCAACCAAGATTTTTAAACAGAACTCGTCCCCCAGGATGGTTAGCACCTAGCTTGCAAAGTCGGGTTAATAATATCAAAACGCTCGTTGATAAGTTACGTCGATTTGCACCAATCACAGCAATCAGTCAAGAATTAGTCAGGTTTGATATGCAACTAATGTCTAACCCAAACATTCAGGGTGAGGAGTATCAGCAAGGTACTTTGCAAGGCTACGAAACAAGAGAATATTTACTTGAAAAATGGGGCAGACAATGCGCTTATTGCGGAGTTAAAGACGTTCCTTTTCAGATTGAACATATTCATCCCAGAGCAAAAGGCGGTAGTAATTCTATATCAAATCTCACCCTAAGTTGCGAGAAATGTAACGCCAAGAAAGGAACTAAGGATATCAAGGATTTTCTTAAAAAAGACTCATCCAAATTATCAAAAATTTTGGCACAAGCTAAAAGACCATTGGCAGATGCAGCCGCAGTAAATACAACTAGATGGACATTGCTTCAAACCTTAAAATCAACTGGACTACCAGTAGAAACTGGTTCCGGTGGTTTAACAAAGTTTAATCGTAGTCAACAAAATTTAGAAAAAACTCACTGGCTAGATGCTGCTTGTGTTGGTCAATCAACACCCAAACTAATTATTAAGTGCGTCAAGCCTCTATTAATTACAGCTAACGGACATGGTTCAAGACAATCATGCAGAACGGACAAATTTGGATTTCCTAATCGTCATGTACCAAGAGAAAAAATACACTTTAATTTTCAAACTGGCGACATCGTAAAAGCAGTTGTTACCACTGGTAAAAAGGTTGGTGATTATGTTGGAAAAGTGGCGATTCGTTCATCTGGTAATTTCAATATTTCTGGCTTACACGGATTAGTTCAAGGAATATCTCACAAATTCTGTAAACGCATTCACGCAAAGGATGGTTATTCGTATGCAATGTAATCCCAATAAATTGGGAATTACTCAACTGTCCCCATCATTGTTTGTGAAGAAGCACAAATTCACTCAGGGGACGTTTCGTAATTCCCCCTCCATTCCTCCCGCCACCAAACTGAGTACAGTTTTGGTGGGGGTCTCCTGGAGGTTTAGATGAAACTTAAAAATTTTTTACACCAGTTCCAACAAGTTACCAGATTATCAGAACAAAAAACTCCCGTTGTGTCGCAACAGGAGCCAACCCACATTCCGGACTTCAGCTTGAAGTATAAAGAGATTACAGTCAACATAAAAGCGAAAAGTCAGGATAATTAAGAAAATAATACTGAATTAATATGATGAAGGACGAGAAATAATCAAACATAAAAGATTTAACTCATGCTCATAGGTTATTTAAGCGCTAAAAATTGGAGAAGCAATAACTGTTCCTTAGGATATTAATAAATTTTTATTCCCTCTCTAAAGGTTGTTTAGATTAAGAAAGCAGATAATATTTTTGGCAAGATGATAGCAGATAATTCAAAATAAAATGACGTGATTCTGTTAAATTAACAATTTGATTAACACTATTTAAAGTCAAAACATGAATGCCTTGAAAAAGCGATCGCTCAACTGAGAGCATCCCCTTTTCATGAGCACCAAAAGTGGACAAGACCCTTAATTCTGGTTGAGTCCTCACCCCAATAAATCTTCCCGGTAGTGCTGTCAGAAATATTGGCAACCCGTGGGGTCTGCAAACTGTCAATATTAGCCAACTGGACAACTTATAAATCGCTATTTGGTCTAGCTGTTTCCAGAGCAAGTCTTGTTAGGTTAACTCAATCGGCAATCAGCTTTGAGTACCTATGGCTACCAAAACATTGACCAAACCTAAGCAAAAATAAAATTCTCAAAATCGCTCATGGGAAAACTTGACAGATCGCCGTAAACTCCGCCATATTGAAAACACATTGGATAAAGCGATCGCATCCTCAATTCAGGATGATTCTATCCAGTCCCACAAAGACTTTAGGCGTTGGCGATGCGTTCTCCTTTGGAGTTGTCGTAGACATCGCTCTTTTTTCCTCTTTGAATTGGGAGCGGTCAAGCTACTGAATAGTAGTTTGACTTGGCATTCCAGACGGTGGAGAAGTTAGCACTCTAAGAATAACGAAGTAGTTACTTTCTAATCTTGAGAGCTTTTCCCTGAACAGTTGGGGCAGAGGGAACACCTAGTAAACTGTTGATAGTCGGGGCTATATCGATATTGCGAATTGTGCCGATATTGCCACGGCGCTCGATGTCGGGGCCTGCGGCATAGAAAATGGCACTGAGATTAGGTATTTTCGGATCGTAGCCATGTGCCCCATAGAAGTTAGGCACGGAAAAAACTGAATTATCCGCGTCGCCTAAACGAGTTACAGCCGGAGTTTGTCTTCCGTCAAAGTTATATCCTTCACCCATGATTGCAAAGACATCACCAGTATCTTGACCAACAAATTCACTTGTACCCAGTCCAAAACTTGGGTCGTTTAAATTACTTGGTAGAGGACGAGGGTATATCTGGTCAAAAACTGCCTTTTTTTGTCGGACTTGGACATAGTTAGAATTGGTGTCTACTAATTCTCGCAAAGCTGTGATGATTTGTTGTTGCTCCTTTACATATTCAGCACGAGTGACAACGCCGTTGGGTTCACGCCCTTGAAGATTGATATATATGTTGACGGCTGGCCCTGATGTCACGGCACGGACTCTAGTTAAGTCAAAACCTTTACTTGCGAGGTAGTTATTGAGGTTAACTTCTGTATGGAAGACAGAAAAACCGTGGTCGGAAACAACTATGATGTTACTATTAGGTTTACCTTGGCGATTTGTACCTACTGCGTTCATGATGCGTTCTACAGCATTATCAGCAGCCCGGTAAGCTGTCTCTAGATAGCTTCTATATCGAGTGACTTTGGCTTTATCTTGTCCTACGCCAATAGAGGATGGATTTGTAGGATCACTGGGCTGGCGAGAATCAGTCAAGAGAAACTGGTGTTCCGATCCATCTGGTTGTTCAATATAAACCATAACTAAGTCGGCATTAGGGTTTTGATTGATTGCTCTTAATGCCAGTCGAGTTTGATAGTCTACAAACAGTTGAACTTGGTCTTCATAAATAGCTTCTAGCTCCCTGTCGGGGAAAGTTGTAAATCCAGGGCTAAGGCGTTCTGGAATCCGAAAATCAGACTGAGGAACCCAGAAGCCAACGTTCCTGAGAATATCATTAACACTAGTTTGTGCTGCCGGATTTTGAGGAATCGCATTCGCAGAATAACGGGCAATCCGCACAATGTTCAGATCAGGGGCAAGATTGCTGACATAAAATGCTGCTCCTGCCTGGTTGGAACTACCTTCTAAGTAAAATAGACTAGAACGGCGATCGCACGCTCTGACATAGGCAGGGCCAGTTGCAGGTAAACTAAAAGGCCCGGCTGGAATACCAATTTGAGCATCAAAGAAGACTAGCGTATCATAGTTAGTCTTGCGATCGTTACTTGTATCTAATGCCGCAACTTGGATATCATAGCTAACGCCACCAACAGTAAAGCGATCGTTTAAAGCAGCTTGCTGAATCGGGCTATAGGAAACTCTTCCGGCATTATTGAGTTGACTAACTATTTGGGTAGAAGCCGGACTAAAGTTAGCGGCGGTTAAACTAAAACCAGTCGCACCTACCCCAGCAAAAGCACCAAAGGGAACTGTGTACGATACAGTTCTTCTGTTGGCAGATTGAATAATTGGGCTATTGGCTAAACCCGGTACTCGCACATCAACTCCATCTGCACCGGGAAAGGTAGCGGCCACAACTTTCTTCCCATTTTGCTGGAGTCCAACCCACAGAGGTTCAGCAGTAGGTTGTAAACTTGCAGCAGACCCAAAAGTTGAATAACCACCGATGGGAGCGCCAAAACCACTGATATTAGAAGTAAAGGGACTAGCAACCAAGTGGAATGTGTTACTGTTAATGTCATTGCGAGCTGCGGTTGAACCTGTACCAATTGCTATATGACAAGCCGCAGTTAGGGATGCACTACAAGTAATGTTTCGCTCTGCGTAAACTCCTTCCCTTTTCAGAAGTCCCAATCCCTGTCTTCGACTCAGCACACCTTTTTTAAGATACTGTTCGACAAAATCTGGTGTTGCCCCATCCAGGGAAATCAAAATCACTTTAGGGTGTGGTGTGCTTGATACGGTTTTAGCCACTAGAGAATGTACAGTTAAGGTGAAGAAAAAAGTCACCAGCATTACAATGGATAGGCCCATGAGTAACTTATGTCTCAAAGTCTGCCATAGCCACTCAAGTGCTTTGTTTATTCCATTGAATTTTAAATATCTGCTCACTTGTCCTCCGTAAGTTAAGATGCCGTAACTTTATTGAGATGATTAATCCTCAATTTATTGAAGGTATCTTAACGAAAGACTATGAAAATATTAAGTAAAGGATTGACATCTACCCCATCCCGTCTCGGGAGGGGATTCTAAGAAGTTGCCTTCTTAGGTTTTCTCTTTCCACGACTCGGCTTACCCAGAGGAGTTTCCCCACCTATGCAGAGGTCGATGTCTCCAGAGACGAAAAACGCGTTCCCGTGTGCCCCACGGTACGGAGTCCGATCTCAAGTATGTTTCGCGCTGCGTTATGGTCACGGTGTAACACCGTTCCGCAATGGAGACATGAATGAGTTCTAGTGCTAAGAGATTTTTTGACAACCTGACCACAATTAGAACAATTTTGACTCGTGTTATGGGGTGGAACTGCAACAGTTGCCACGCCAAACACTTTGCCAAAATATTCAACCCATTGCCGGAATTGAGTCCACGCTGCGTCACTAATTGACTTGGCTAAGTGACGGTTACTCACCATATTTCGCACCTTCAAGTCTTCATACGCCACAATGAATGTTGTTAGACATCACTACGCACCTTGCTGTCTTTATTCAAGCCACAGAAGACGCTGTTCACATTAGTGGTGAGCGCAAGTCTGAAACTAAAACCGCAACCAATGGTACTATCAAGAGCGAATTTTACTATGGTAAATTCCAACGTGTAATTCCTCTACCTGCTAGGGTTCAAAATACCAATGTCACCGCAGATTATAAAGACGGTATTTTGAATCTGACACTGCCCAAATCCGAGCAAGAAAAGAACAAAATTGTCAAGGTTAATCTTGAACTTCCTGCTGCATAGTCTGAAATTACTCTACCGACAATGATTGATTGAGAGAGCTAAAAGCCCAGTTATGAGATGACTGGGCTTTTTTGTATGCGATGGCGTACCCGCCCGCCGCAGGCATCGCTCTTTTTTCCTCGCTTGAATTGGGGGGGCGATCGCTTCTGGCTTTATGGGACTTCTCCAACCATTTTTGTACTCTGTAATGTATCAAGAGTCTATCAGTGCTCTTTGTAAGGAGAGCGATCATCGCGATCGCTTTTTACTGTTTATTGCTTTATGCCAGAACTCTCAAATTTTAGTCGAGCTAGATAATCTTTTTCTGACTGAGCTTCCTGATTTCTGTAATCACACCATCAACTCCATGATTGCTATAAATAATTAGCAACCGTTCGGCAGACAAGTAACTTAGCACAGGATTGCGAAATTGTAATATGTATTTTGTATCCGTAGGATTGTAGCCGAACTGGGGAGCGATCGCTCTCAATTGCTCTTGAACAGTAGTAACAGCCGGAATTGATAAAACAAAATCTGCATCTGACAGGTTATGGAAGGCATACTCAGCCAGTAAGTTAGTTTGTGATGAATTTGCTTGTGGTGAGAAGTTGCCAAGTTGACGCACCCTCGGCAGACGCAGATGGTTTTGCTTTGAGATGAATAAATATCCTTGGGCTACGGGGTCAATTCCAGCCACAATCGCAGCCGTATGTAACCAGTTAACTACCTTGTACTCGTTACCGAGAGTCGGAGCTGAGTGGGCGCAAGCTTGAGTAATCACAAACTCAGGGGATAACTTTCGCTTCATCGCTTCAGCCAAACTGATGATGTGATGACCACCAGTTCTAGAATCGCCCGACGCACCGTAATTGTCTGTTTTACCATTCCCACCGAAGTTCAACTCCTGAAACTCAGTGCCTGAAGCATTCCACTGAAAGACGATTGACTTGGCCCAGTCATGCCAAATCGGTGCTGCAATTAATAGGTCGTTACTGATATAAATGTCTGAATCTACTTTACTTTCACTATCTGGATTGACAATTGGTAAACCATTACTGTTTGTTTGACCATATATTAGCCGATAGTTACTCGCAAAGCTCAAATTACTAATATTATTAAATGCTTCATGTATTGGTAGTCCTCCGGGATAAGCATGGTGACTGTTATTTCCACTTCCAGGTGCCGAGAAAAAAGACTGGGGAAGTTGGGGGCAGACACTACCATCATTGCTAACTGGTGGGAAAATTCCAGCTATTAGTCCACCTGGAAATGTCATATCGTCAGCCGCATCTACCAAGCCGACTTTGAGCAATTGCTGTACAATCTCCTGTTTTTTGCTACCAGTTAATCCGGATCTATGCATGATACAGGTTGTGGGATTATCAATGGCATCAAGTGTAGCTTTTCTCAGTTTGGAATCTTTTATTTTCTCTGTCTGGTTTACCAAAAAATTTTTCGCTGACTGCACTAAGGGGGATTTTTCAGCAAGCCTAATCGCTTCAGTATTACCCGCTCCCAACACCTGTTGGTTGGTGTTATTGCTCATGACATCAGAGCCTTTGAGTTTGCCTTGTTCCTCCTCTGCTCGTAAAGGTGTGAGCAGCAATAATAAGCTCAAGCATAAACTTACTAATAATAGAAGATGAGATGATTTCATGCAGATTATCAGCCTTTAGTTACAAAAGATTAATCCTCTATTGCAGTTGCCTCTAGAAAATTTACTTCCTAGAGGCAACTGCAACTTATTTAGGTGTAAATTGG
>NZ_JBTYKD010000174.1:0-17323 GCF_054880495.1 Nostoc sp. | reverse complement strand
GATAAGTCGGCTACAGTTAAGTCTGCACCACTCAAATCGGCTCCATCTAGATTCGCCGCTATCAAGCTGGCTTCGTGCAAATCCGCGTCACTTAAGTTAGTTTCAATCAGTTTCGCAACCGTCAAATTAGCGTGATTTAAATTAGCTCCATCCATTGCGGCTCCATCCAAGATCGCTCCATCCAAAATAGCGCCGCTTAAGTTGCTACCACTGAGGTTAGCATTGCTCAAATCTGCTCCATTTAAGTCTGCCTCAATCAAACTGGCGTGAGCTAAATTAGCGTGACTCAGATTAGCTCCATCTAAAATTGCTCTATCTAAAATTACGCCACTGAGATCGGCTTCCCTTAAGTTTGCCTCGCTCAAGTTGACACCAGTAAAGTCTCTGACACCTGCGGCATAGTTTTTCAGGAGTTGATCTGCTTTCATATCTGTCACTGTGCTAAGGAACATTTGATTTTTCATCCAGTTTACTCAGACAGGCAATAAATCCCCAGCACGCGCCACGGAGGATTAGTGTAGTGAATCAACCTGGAGTGAATATCTAAGCATCTTTCTCTAAATTAGCCATCCTTAATCACTGGCGCTACTACCTAGAGTTGTGAGTTACTTTCATACTTGGGAGGGATGTTGCTATCCTTAAAAATTTAACTAACTATTAGTGCAAAGCGATCCCTAAACTCAATGGGATGAAAAAAGAGCCACACGCCTTAGAAGATATCAATGCGATTCGTTGATTAGTGAATCACGGTATCCAGTCCGTAAATAACTAATCCAGCCCGACAGCAGATTACTGTCACTAAAAGGCTGAACTCTCGGTCAGATGTAGGTGAAAGTCCTACCATTCAGACTCAGAATTGACTCCTTATCTGCCCACACCGAACAAGCTCGGTTCTTGTAGAGTGAAGCTCTTAACAGGGCGCAATCAGACTGCCGTTGCGGGTTGACACTGGCGCTAACAAGAGTCTGGGTTGGTGGTTTAATTGCTGCTTTCGTTGGTTTTACAGTATCTGGCATTGAAGCCATCGGCTTGGAGATAGAAAACCCCTTTGGTTATGACCTTAATGACTTACCTCTAGATGCGATTTGCCAGACAATGAAACGCAATATAGACGATTTAATTACTCTGACTCCAAATGCGCGATCGCATCCAAGTAATTTGACTGAGCGATTGAGAAAAGAGCATCAGGTTTGAATTTTAAAGCTTGGTTATAGCTGTCAAGTCCCATCTCCTGACGCTGACCATCTTTTTTCGCAGTATTATATAAACGCGAAACTATCTCTTCACTGGCCGATATGCAATGATGCCTGTACGTCAAACTTTATCAAAGCCTGATATCCAACTTTCTTACTTAGAGTGGAACCAAGGTCAAGAACCTTTACTGCTATTACACGGCTTAGGCGATCATGCTCTAGTGTGGTCTAGTTTAGGAGATTACTTAGGGACAGACTACCACATAGTTGCACCAGATATGCGGGGACATGGCCAAAGTAGTAAGCCTGAGAGAGATTATAGTTTTGAAAGTGCGATCGCAGACCTCGAAGCACTCATGGATCATCTCGGATGGACTTTTGCCCATATTGTCAGTCACTCGTGGACAGGTAAATTAGCCGCCATCTGGGCAAGGCAAAACCCAAAGCGTTTGCGGAGTATAACTCTGATCGATCCGATTTTCATTTGGAAAATGCCCAGCCTTTTCAGGGTAACTTTTCCGATGTTGTATCGCTTCTTGCCTTTTCTCAAAAGCATGGGACCCTTTACCAGTTATGAAGAAGCTGAACAACAAGCACGGCAGTTAAAGCAATATCAAGGATGGAGTTCCTTACAGCAACAAGTTTTCCAAGCAGGAATAGAACAAAAACTCGATGGTAGTTGGGGCAGCAAATTTACTATCGCCGCCCGCGACGGGATTTTTGAGGAAGTCATGCAAGTGCCTGGTTTTACAATCCCCCTTGATACCCCTGCCCTCTTTGTCCAACCAGAACAAGGTCTAAATCGCCAAAATTGGCAAATCCAACCCTACAAAACCTATCTTAAAAACCTACGTATCTGTCAAGTTACTGGCAATCATTGGCCGTTTTTGACACAACCAGAGGCATTTAACCAAATTGTAGCAGCTTTCTTGGCAGAACACAGATAGAAAATCTGATTATTATTAGACGGGATTATCATACAGCAACAGAAGAATTAATAGGAGCAATGTCTAGGGGGATTGGGCACTTGTACTGAGCGAAGCCGAAGTATGGGGCATTGGGCACTTGTACTGAGCGTTCGCGTAGCGCGATGCCCTGAGCTTGCCGTTCGCGTAGCGTCTTCGTAGAGAAGGGTCTCGTAGAGAAGCCGTTGGCGCAGCCTCTCGTAGATAAGTATTGGGCATTGGTTATTCTCCCTCATCTCCCCCATCTCTCCCATCTCTCCCATCTCCCCCATCTCCCTCATCTCCCTCATCTCCCTCATCTCCCCCATCTCCCCCACTCCCCACTCCTCAGTTAGCCAGTCATGAGCCTTTGTATAAATCCCGTTTGCCCTAAACCAAATCACCCGGATAATCATCAAAACCGCTTTTGTCAAAGTTGTGGTTCCCATTTGGAATTGCTAGGGCGTTATCGGGTGACGTGCCTGTTGAGTGACAAAACAGGGTTTAGTAAAGTTTATGAAGCATACGAACAAGATACACCTAAAATCCTCAAGATACTCAAAGATGATCTATCAAGCGACACCAAAGCAGTAGAACTATTTCACCAAGAAGTAACCGTATTGGCACAACTCAAGCATCCCGCCATTCCCAAAGAAGATAGTTACTTCCAGTATCAAACCCGAAATGGTTTCGTGTTGCATTGCATTGCAATGGAAAAAATCGATGGCTACAACTTAGAACAGTGGCTACAGCAGCAGAATTACCCGATTTCTCAAGAACAAGCGATCGCCTGGTTAAAACAATTACTAGAAATTTTGGATTTAGTGCATAGCAAACAGTACTTACATCGAGATATTAAGCCATCTAATATCATGATTCGATCCCCCATTGGGAAGGGTTGGGGGGATTTGGTACTGATTGATTTTGGCACAGCTACCGAAATGCACAGAACCTACCCAGAGCAACTCAGCAACGGCGACGGGATGACAGCACTTATGTCATCTGGCTACAGCGCTCCAGAACAAATGAATGCTCAACCACTACCGCAATCAGATTTCTTTGCCTTGGGACGCACATTTGTATTTTTACTTACGGGATACCATCCCTTAGATATGTATGATATACAGCACAATTTGTTGCACTGGCAAAATCATGCCATCCATATCTCACCCTTACTATTGAATTTAGTTGATTGGCTAACATTACCGGATATAGAAAAGCGTCCTGCCAACGCTCAGGAAATTTTACAGTGTCTAGAAGAAATTGAAACTCAACTAATAGAAACTACTCCTAGAAATACTAATTTAGTAGGCAATCTTAATCCTGAGCAGTTGTCTTCGCCAGTTAATAAAACTTTGTCGCATCCAGATAAACAGCCAGAAGAAGTACGATTACTGGAATTTTTTGCAGTCCTGCTAGTGATATTAGGATTACTTAGTATAGTGGCTTTAGCAACGCGGACATCAAAATTTTCTTTGATGCCAAATTCCGAACAATCTTCAGATCACAAAGATAAAATTGATTATTTTCCTTATCAAGAAGGTAGGGATAGTCAGGGGAAGGTAGCCGAATTTAATATAGCTGTTTTATCACTAGAATATAAATGGCTTTTAGGTAGCAATTTCCAAATTAAATATAATGATGAAATTATTAGTCTAGACCTTTTAAAGTTGAACTTAGAACAAGAAGGTATACAAAAGATAATGGAAGATCCTAGTGAGATTATCTCTGTAGGCATTTCTTGTAAGGGTGATATAGCAGTTCCAGAACGTATGGCTTTAGAACGTTCCAAACAAATACAACTTTTAGTGAAAAAACTATTTATTAATACACCAAACGTCAAAGGTTATCGGTTATTAAATTTGGGAGAATTTCAACGGAGTGATTGTCAGGCAAATCAGGATTTAACTAAATATCAGAGAAGTATTATAATCATTGGGGTTAAAAAACAATCAGCAGGTTTAATTCTGGATGAGGCATTACGGGATAGGTTAGAAAAAAAGCCTTTTGCTGATTTTAAGTTAGAAGATTATTCTTTGGGGACACCAGAAAAGTTTAAGACGATACCAAGTAATTTATAAAATCTCTAGCAAAGTACATCAGTGGATAGGCGTAGACCATTGTAAATATCTCCACTTTATACCATTTCACACAAACCCTGATACATATAGATTTCTCGTAGGGGCACAGCATTGCTGTGCCCCTACCAAGGTATAGAACTAGTATTTGATTTTTGAAATGCACGTAGTGAACCCTCTAGGCTAAAATAGTGCATTAGACGTAGACGTAGGTTGGGTGGAGCGGAGCGCAACCCAACTGATTATCAGGATGTTGGCTTTGGCAAAGCCTCCAACGCCACTTGCTACAACGCGGGAAACCCGCGCAACGCAGTGGCTCCCCAACCTACAATTTTTTTGCAACATTACTACCGAGATTTTTTCAGAAATCAAATATGATTCCTATATTTGTATCATTATTAAAGTGAAAGGGTATTAGCCATAAACTACAACTATGCTCATCTACATCCTTTGAAGTAATGGAACTTCTTTGAGTTTGGCAAATCGTGAGGTGGTATATGTCAGTGTTCGAGAAATCTTTCTTTGATCAAGAAAGTTTCAAACAAGGTTTCACCGTAAACGTCCCGATCGCAATGTACTAATAATTAACCACAAACCCAATAAACTAGCGGCTGCAAACAGGATGCTGCTTAAGAAAGATAGCTGAGTTGTCTGCGCTCTGGTGGAAATAATTGCTGCACCCATAATTAGCGAACCCACTAAAATACTAAAAGATAGTCGGTTAGCCGCATCGTCCATAGTACGCCGCACGCCATCTAAACCCCGCAGTGAGAGATTCCACTGTAAGGTTTCTGAGGTAACTCGGTCTAATAACAGTTCAATTTGGCGAGGAGATTGTAGAGACAGACTTTTAATATCTAAGGCTGTCCGTAATAGCGATCGCATTGGATTATCGCCCAATAATTGCCGACTAAACAAGTCTGTAATTAATGGCTTGATTTCCTCAATCAGATTAATCTCCGGGTTGAATGTCCGCGCCACACCCTCTAAGTTTGCTATGGTTTTAGCATACAAACCCATGTTGCTAGGTAGACGAATTTTATTATTACGAGCAATTTGCAAAACTTCGTAAATTATTTGACTGAAATTCATCTCAGTCAAGCTGACATTATAATACTTTCGTAACATCCGGTCATAATCATTTTCCAGCCGTGACAAAATTACTGGTTGAGCAGAATCTGCTAGTTGCAAAGTTAACTGAGCGCACCTTTGAGCATCTAAATCAACGATCGCTAACAACATTTCTGTTAATATCTGCTGTGTACGGGGATCAAGTCTTCCCACCATCCCACAGTCTAAGAGGGCAATACGACCATCTTTGAGATAAAACAAGTTCCCCGGATGAGGATCAGCGTGAAAAAAGCCATCAAGATATAGTTGCTGAAAAAATACCCGAAATAACAAAGTAGTTATTTCTTTACGCTCTACAGCAGGGTCTTTACCATTGTTGTTATTGTTCAAATCCGCAGACAGGAACGGCACCCCATCCAGCCATTCCATCACCATTAATTTTTCTGTGGTCAATTCCCAGTTAATTTCCGCAACTACTATTTGTGTGGGATCAAACCAACGACTCTTAGATAAGTTGCGCCGCAGTTGGTCTGTAAAACCCGCTTCCCGCGTAAAATCTAATTCAGCTTCTAGAGCTTTGGTAAATTCTTCGGCGATGGATTTGATTTCGTAGGTTTGCCCAAACTCAGTACGCGCCACTAAATCAGCAATACCTTGAATTAAAGCAATATCTTGGGCAACAGTAATATCAATTCCTGGACGTTGCACTTTCAGAGCAACTTCCCGACCGTCTATTAATGTAGCTCGATGTGTCTGGGCAATTGATCCGGCGGCTACAGGAATAGGGTTAATTTTGCTGAAGGTTTCTGCTAGTGAAAGTTTTAATTCTTTACGGAGGACTATTTCTACCTCTGACCAAGGAACTGCTGGGACTTCATCTTGCAGGGTTGACAGTTCATCAATGTAGGCGGCGGTCAGTAAATCTGGACGGGTGGAGAGTAGCTGACCAAGTTTAACATAAACTGGTCCCAAGTCTACCAGGATATTTTTTAAAACCGCAGGTGTAGGTAGCTGGGGTTCATCAGCTTTGCCACCAGTAAGTAGCCTTCGCATATAGTCCCAGCCATTGCGAAGGAATACTTCAAGAATTTCTCGTTGACGGGGAACAGTTTGGGTGAGGAACATTTTGGGGAGTGGGGAGTAAGGGGAGTAAGGGGAGTAGGGGGAGTAGAGGGAGTAAAAATTTTAGATTTTAGATTGAAATTTAATCCAAAAGACGCGACGCTCGAATACTCGCTACCGCTGCGCTATCGTGGACTCGCTAACGCTCCGCTATCGTCAATCCAAAATCCAAAATTGAATTGCCCAATACCCAATGCTCTGCTTTTAGACAGTCAAGTTATAATGGAAAAATAGACTTTTTAGCCTCTGCCAAGGGTTTTAACTTTTATAGCAGGTCGGTGAATCGGGAATCGCTTTGGAGGATTTTGAGGATCTGCTTAATTTCCTGGGTACGTTCTTTTTTAACAACGAGGGTGACATTGCGATCGCGCACAATCACCACGTCCTCTAAACCAATAGTAACAACTACATCTTCTGGATTTGAGGCATAAATAATCGCTCCCTGCGTATCCAACCCTATGTGGGTAGCGAGTTCTACATTGGGAGTCTCCTCTGTCTTCAGTAAGCGTTCGATCGCATTCCAATCTCCTAAATCATCCCAACCAAAATCAACTGGCAAAACATATGCTAAATTTGTCTTTTCCATTAGCGCATAGTCTATACTCTTCTTAGGCAACTGGGGATAGATATTAGACCCATGTTCTTCTAAAGGTTCGATAATTTCTGGAGCATGGGTATGTAGTTCCTTGAGAACAACCCCTGCCCGAAAAACGAACATCCCACTATTCCAGCTAAAGCGTCCCGTAGATAAAAAAGTTTCTGCCGTTTCCCGGTTGGGCTTTTCAGTAAAACGGTTGACGTGATAAGCTGGCAACTCATTAAAGCTACCTATTTTTTCACCTTGTTCAATGTAGCCATAACCTGTTGATGGAAAAGTAGGTTTGATCCCCAGTGTAACGATCGCTGCTGTGCTTGCGGCCAGTTGCGTAGCCGCGCTTAAAGCGTCTGCAAACGCCTTCTGATCAGCAATCCAGTGGTCAGCAGGGAAAAAGCCAATCACAGCGTCTTCTCCATAGCGCTGTTTGATTTCTAAACTTGTCCAAGCAACGGCTGCGGCTGTGTCTCTTCCTTCCGACTCGATCAATAAGTTTTCAACTGGTAGATCAGGTAATTGTTGTCGTACCCCTTCAGCTATCTGACTAGAAGTGATAACCCACAAGGAATCCCAAGTGCCTCCGAGTGCTAACAAGCGATCGGCGGTTGCTTGTAATAAGCTTCTAGAGCTACCATCAAGACTTAAAAATTGTTTTGGTCGGTCTTTACGACTCAGAGGCCAAAAACGTTCACCTTTACCACCAGCAAGGATTACGGGGAACAATAAAGTATTCATGTTGTCATACACGCTTACCGAAGAACATTACAAGTTTACAGTGAGCTTTTCCACTGGCAATATTTGTAGCTTCGATTAACATAACTTTTAGGGAGTGGTTGAGTGGGGAAATAATTGTGATAAAACAAATCGAATGGTCGGACAATCCGGTTACATCTCAACAAGTAGCAGAATTTGAAACTGAAGTGCGATCGCCGCAACTTCAACGGACGGAAAATCAAGTAACACCTGCACCAGTAGCTGATTCAGAGGAGGAGGAGGTAGAACTAAACCAGCCAGCGAATCCAAACCGTAGCGTCATCGAATCAGTGGGTGCAATTTCTAATCAGCTTTACGAGAGACTAGGCTTGACCATGCCTCGATGGCTGTTGTGGATCACGACTATTGTTATCGGCATCATCTTATCTGGGTTACTGGTATCAACATTAGCACTTTGGACTCCGTTGTGGAGCAATCTAGATCGAACAGATGAAGATTTAGGAACTACTACTAAAGACGAGGTAAAAATACCACTACCAGGGGAGTTATGGAGCAAACTCTCCCAGTACCAGCTTTCACGACCGATGAATATTTTAATTATGGGGATTGAACCAGTTAGAGATACTGTTGATGGTTCACCAGAAAGCTTTGCTGGGAAAAGCGACACCATGCTGCTGGTACGGCTTAACCCGACTGAAAAATCTGTACGGGTGCTTTCGATTCCCAGAGATACGATGATCGCCATCCCCGAAAAGGGAGAAAAGGGATTAACTAAGGTATCTGACGCCAATGCCAAAGGCGGCCCAGTCTTGGCAGCACGGGTAGTTAGCCGTACCTTAAACAATGCCCCAATCGATCGCTACATCCGCATTTCTACTAGCGGCTTGCGGCAGATAGTCGATCAGTTAGGCGGAGTAGAGGTCTTTGTTCCCAAATCAATGGAATATAAAGACTCCAGCAGTCGGCTGTCGATTAATTTAGTCAGTGGCTGGCAAACCCTCAACGGCGAACAAGCAGAACAGTTTGTCCGATTCCGCGAACCAGGTTTAGGAGATTTGCCGAGAGTGCAGCGTCAGCAAGCACTAACAGCAGCATTGCTGCAACGCTTAAATAGTCCTACCGTCTTACCCAGGTTGCCTCAATTAACTCGTTTGATGCGAAAATACTTTGATACCAACCTGAAGATGGAAGAAATGATGGCGTTGGTGAACTTCGGACTCAACTTGGATCGGGATAATTTCCAAATGACCATGTTGCCTGGTACGTTTAGCCGTTTTAGCAAAGACCGTGATAGCTATTGGCTGAACATGACTGGACAACAGAGCCTGTTGAATGATTATGTTGGGGTAAATGTACCTGGTTTGAAGCCAGATATGCGCCGGGTTCCTAACCTCAAAATTGCTATTCAAAATGCTTCCAATCAACCTCAGCTAACTGAAAAAGTTATTGCTTATCTCAAACAAAAAGGCTTTACTAATATTTACAAAGTGCCTGATTGGCCAGATACCCAACGTCAAACTCAGATTGTTGTCCAAAAAGGCAACCGACAAGTTGGAGTTGATTTGCAAAAAGTCTTAGGCTTGGGTCAAATCGAGGTGTCGGCGATTGGTGATTTAGAATCTGATCTCACAATCCGCATTGGTAAAGATTGGAAATAGGTAAGAGTCATTAATCATTAGTCATTTAACCAATGACTAATGACTACTGACAAATAATAAAGTTATGAAAAAGATTTTACTGCGCTTTTTTGGTTTGATTGCGATTTTGATACTAGCATTTTTGTGGATAATACTTAATCCCAAACCGGCTTTTGCTCAAGTAAACACAATCAACTACAACAATATAAATTTAGAAAATCGGGACTTTTCTCATACTGATTTGGTAGGTGTGACTTTTGTCGCTGCAGAAATGCGGGGGGCAAATTTTCAAGGGGCGAATTTAAGCAATGCAATTCTGACTAAGGGAATTTTATTAAAAGCAAATCTGGAAGGTGCGAACTTGAGCGGGGCTTTAATTGATCGCGTGACTATGGATAGTGCTAATCTCAAAAATGCAATTCTTAAAGAAGCAACTTTGACCAGCAGTCGCTTTTACGATGCTGATATCACTGGTGCTGATTTTACGGATGCTTTGGTTGATCGTTATCAAGTATCGCTGCTGTGTGAAAGAGCTGATGGTGTAAATTCTGTTACGGGTGTGTCAACGCGAGATAGTTTGGGTTGTCGATAGTCGGGTGTGTTAGCGCAAAGAGTATGGCATCAACACCTTAGAATCGGTGCGTTACGGCAAGCCTAAATATAGGATTTCCGAAATTCGTAGCTTTTTTAAACGCAGAGGGGAGGCAGCGCGTTGCGGGGGTTCCCCCCGTTATAGCGACTGCCGTCGCGCTGAGTTTTGCCAATTTTAGTTCGCTATAAACTTATAAATTCTGTACTAAGACACTCTAATAAACTAATTTGACCTTTAACTAGTGGTGGGAATTTCAATCAAAAACTCTGTTCCTTCTCCTGGTTTAGAGAAACATTTAATCTGACCATGATGTTTTTCAACCACGATTTGATAACTGATAGATAATCCTAACCCTGTACCTTTACCTATTGCTTTGGTGGTGAAGAAGGGGTCAAAAATGTGCGATCGCACCTCTTCTGGAATCCCTAGACCATTATCAGCTATTCTAATTACAATCTGGTTATTAACGGCTTGCGTACTAATCCAGATAATTAAGGGTATTATCGGAGACCTTTGGGATAAATTCAAATAGTTTTCATGTATAGTTTTAAACTTTTCCTCTAATGCATCAATACTGTTACTCAAAAGATTCATAAACACTTGATTTAATTGCGCGGGATAGCATTCGAGCAAAGGTAAACTACCATATTCTTTAACAATCTCAATAGCTGGGCGTTTATTATTATTTTTGAGGCGATGCCCTAAGATCAGCAAAGTACTATCCAATCCTTCATGAATTTCTACTGGCTTCAATTCAACCTCATCTGTACGAGAAAAGTTACGCAGTGATAGCACAATCTCACAAATGCGCTCTGTTCCTACTTTCATTGACTCAAGGGTTTTGGGTAAATCTTCGATGAGAAAGTCCAAATCAGTCTTGTCAATTTGCTGTTGGACAGTTGGCAATAAGGAGGAGTTTTGACGGTAAAGTTTCACAACATTTAACAGTTCTTGAGTATATTCATTTAAATGGATAAGATTGCCAAAAATAAAACTGATAGGATTGTTGATTTCATGCGCGACTCCAGCAAGTAGTTGTCCTAAACCTGCCATTTTTTCACCCTGAATTAACCGGGTCTGAGTTTGTTTTAATTCTTGCAGGGCTTGAGTAAGTTCTAAGGTTTGACGTTTAGTTTGTTCGAGTAATTCCGCTTGCTGAATTGCAATTCCAAATTGCACCCCTACTTGAGCCAGTAAATTAATTTCTTCCTCTTTCCAATAACGCGGTTGCGAATTTTGATAAGCAACTAATAATCCCCATAATTTTTCACCTTCCCGAATCGGAACAAAAGTTTCGTTACGTGGAAGTTGGTTATCGTCGTCTGTGTCCTCAAAAGTTTCTCTAATCATTGGTTGGGCTTGTGCAACAAGTTTCCAACCATCTTTAAAGGAATCTGCCACAAATTTACCGCTCCAATCTGAGTTGAAGCGGTAGATTGCAACTCGCTCGACTTCTAGCAACTCTCGCACAGCTTGAGTAGTGGTTCTAAAAATAGTTTGAATATCGAGTGACTGTCGGATTTTATCAATGGTTGCAGCCAGCAGTTCTTGCCGTTCCATTGATTTCTCCCGTTCGGTGGCTTCTGCTAACTGGACAACCTGCATTTGAACTTGCTTTAAATAAGAATCCTGTTTTAATGCGACTCCTAATTGCTGGGCTATTTGACTGGTAAATTCAATTTCAGAGGGTTGCCAGTCACGAGGAGCGTTACATTGGTGAATACACAGCAATCCCCAAAGTTCACCTTTTTTCAAGAGAGGTGCGAGCATATTTGCACGCACTTGAAATTTTTCTAGGATTTGGACGTAGCAACCTGAAAAGTTTTGTTGATAAATGTCAGCGATCGCATTTACTCGACCTTGTGCGTAAAGGTTCGCAAAGTTTTCACCGAAGCAATAATCATAAACTTTTTCTGCCATTACCGAGTTACACTCAGGTACAACATCCTCAGAAATAAATTCTCCTTCCCAATCTTTTTGAAGGTCAAAACGAAAGACTGCCACTCGGTCTGCTTGCAGCATTTGCCGTGCCTCGGTGACAGTAGTCTGGAAGATTGTATCTAAATCTAGGGACTCCCGAATTCGAGTAATCACGCTAGTTAATGTTTTTTGTTGCTCTGCTTGGTACTGAGCATATTCCAGCAACTTATGGTGTAGCAGTGCCACACCAATTTGTGTGCCGATTTTGATCAATGATTCGACTTCATAAGATTGCCACTGTCTGGGTGAGGCATTTTGGTAGGCAGCGATGACTCCCCAAAGTTGATCTCCCTGGAGAATGGGGGCACTTGCAAAGGATTTTGCCTGGAATTGCTCCAACAGGGTTATATGGCAGTCTGTTAATCCGGCTTGATAAATGTCATTAACTATAAATGTCTGATTGTCAACGTAACGTCCGCCTTGGGTGTGTTGTAAATAAGTATCAAAAATCGTAGGCTGAACGCCAACTAAGGGAGTCCAGCCTGACACAACTGATTCAGCAACAAAGTTACCACTCCAATCTGGGTTGAACCTAAAGATGGCAACTCGATCAGCTTGCAGCAGCTTGCATATTTCTTGAGTTGTGGTTTTAAAGATGGTTTCAATATCAATCGGTGAACGAATTTTATCAACAATCTGAGCTATTACTTGGTCGCGTTGAACTGCTTGAGCCAATTTTGCGGCTTGCAATTGGACTTCGTGGAAATGCTTCGCTTGTTGAATTGCAACGGAAAGATGGTCAGCAATTTGACGAATAAACTCAATTTCCGATTCTTTCCAGTCACGAGCTTCACTGCATTGATGAATGCAAAGCAATCCCCACAGTTTGTTCTCCCGCGATAATGGGACAACAAGGTTGGACTGTATCTGAAATTTACTCAAAATTTCCAGATGACAATCACTCAGTCCCGCCTTGTAAATATTTGCTACTGCTTGCACTCTACCTTGTTGATAACTGGAAGCAAATTGTTCTCCAAAGCAGTGGTTGTAAACTTTTAGTGCCAATACTGAGTCCCAGCCAAGTGCAACATCCTCAGAAATAAATTCTCCTTCCCAATCTTTTTCCAGGTCAAACTGGAAGACTGCTACTCGGTCAGCATTTAGCAACTGTCGCACTTGTGTAACGGTAGTTTGAAAAATTGTTTCTAAGTGAAGAGACTTCCGAATTCGCACAATTGCATTTGCCAGAGCCTTTTGTTGCTCTAGTTGCTGTTGAAGTTGATTCTCCGTGAAATTTGAATTGGGTTCCATTGCTCTGAATTATGTCGTTTTTATATAAGGGTTCCTCGTACCAAGCTTCATGGGGTTAAAGGGCGTCAAAAAAAATATGACAATCTGCAAATTTTTACAGTGTTCAACTATTTCCCAGAAGATGGGTATTGTTATAGTTCCCCTTTGTTGATCTATCCTCGTAATTTAAAAAATAATTTTTGCTTCTAGGCAACACAAAACATGACTAAGTACAGCTTTGCGTAAACTTGGCGAGGTTTGACCCTCACAAGAACAGCCCCTCTCCCAAAATTGGGAGAGGGGAGCAAATTATCTAGTTCCCCTTCTCCCAGGTCGGGAGAAGGGGTTAGGGGATGAGGGCAAAACGTCTTCTCAAAGCAGATTTTTTCTTAAGTTGACACCAATGGCTTTCCGGCCCATCCCACAAGATGGAATAATTTATTTATTTGGAGTTCTCTAAAGTCTTCGGTTTAGTGCGACAGCCGGCACTAAAAGCTGCTGTCAGTTCAAGGCTAACGATTGCTAAGGCGCTCTCATGCCATTCATGGATGAGCGCGTCAATCATCTCCCATGCTGTAGGAGAGGAATCTATCAACCGAAAAGCCTCACTTAGCTCGTTGATAAAGCCTTGCAGATCATCGGAATCAAATACACTCAGCCATCCATAAGGATGTTCAAAGCCGATTTCCTTCCCAAGTAATACGTATAATTGTACGATCGCTCCGCCAACGCCAAGGGCGAACGCACTTAAAATAATTAATTTATCGAAATTTACCTGACAGACTGCCGGATTTCAGGTTAAATGTTTGTAAAGTATGCACTCTCTAAGAGTTGTCTGGTATTATTCGTGACACAACAAGACCAAAAACCCTCTCGTTCTTTCGCTGGAATTGCTGGCATTGTTGCCGCAGCCACATTAATTAGTAAAATCTTCGGTTTAGTGCGGCAGCAAGCGATCGCTGCCGCATTTGGTGTTGGTGCTGCTGCCACTGCCTATAGTTATGCCTATATTATCCCTGGCTTTCTATTAATATTACTCGGTGGTGTAAATGGGCCATTACACAGTGCGATCGTCAGCGTTTTAGCCAAGCGTCGGCGAGAAGAAGCGGCTCCCCTAGTAGAAACCGTGACAACGCTGGTGGCTGGAGTGTTGTTGCTGGTGACAGTTGCTCAGATTTTATTTGCGGATGCGATCGTTGATTTCGTTGGTCATGGTTTGCAAGAGACAACCAGAGCGATCGCCATTCAACAACTCCGCATTATGGCACCAATGGCTTTATTTTCAGGATTAATTGGTATTGGCTTCGGTACTCTAAATACAGCCAATCAATATTGGTTACTCTCCATTAGTCCCTTATTATCCAGTATTACGGTTGTTGTCGGTCTTGGTATCTTGGCTATGCAACTGGGCAAAGATATGATTAAGCCGGAGTACGCTTTAATCGGGGGAATGGTGTTAGCTTGGGGAACTTTAGCAGGAGCAGTTCTCCAGTGGTTAGTGCAGCTAATTGTCCAGTGGCGGTTAGGATTAGGCACATTACGCCTACGGTTTGAGTTTAAATCCCCAGGTGTTCAAGAAGTAATTAAAATCATGACTCCGGCAACAATTTCCTCTGGAATGATGCCAATTAATGTTGCCACTGACCTTTATTTTGCCAGTCCTATCCCTGGCGCTGCGGCAGGATTTAACTATGCGAATCTATTAGTCCAAACTCCCTTGGGGATTATTTCTAATATCATTTTACTGCCCCTATTACCAATATTTGCCAAACTTGCCGAACCCGAAAATTGGCCAGAGCTAAAATCACGCATTCGCCAAGGACTGCTACTCACTGCCTTCACCATGCTACCGCTAGGGGCGCTGATGGTGGCGTTATCAGTACCCATTGTGCAGGTGGTATATGAGCGTGGTGCTTTTAAGCCAGAAGCCACACAGCTAGTTTCATCATTGTTAGTCGCTTATGGAATTGGGATGTTTGCCTATTTGGGACGTGATGTTTTGGTGCGGGTATTCTATGCTTTAGGCGATGGACAGACACCTTTTCGTATCAGTATCTATAATATTTTGCTCAACGCCTTACTAGATTTGTTTTTGGTTGAACCTTTTGGCGCTCCCGGTTTGGTGTTAGCAACAGTGGGTGTAAATTGCAGTTCAATGTTAATGCTGTTATGGTTGCTCGATCGCAAACTCAATGGTTTACCTTGGCGTGAGTGGAGTGTGCCGATTTTGGGTTTGACTGCTGGTAGCTTGGTAGCTGGCGTAGCAACCTATGGTACATTGGTTGCTTGTCAACAGGTGTTAGGTAAAGAAGGTTTACTGATTCTGGTGTTGGAGTTGGGTATATCTGGCTTCGTGGGGATTGCGGTGTTTGCTGCGATCGCTTCATTGATGAAAATACCAGAAGTGAATAGACTTATATCTGCTCTGCGTCAGCGCTTTTTGAAGAAATAGAATAACTGTCATTTGAATATTTCAGTTGGTACACCCAACTGGGTGAACAATAATTCAGCCAATAGGGTGAGCCAAATGTGCGAGGTTACATTTTGTAAAAAAAGAGATTCTAGTACTAGAGAACATTGATTTTACTTAACTCTGGTGAGAAGAATTCTATGAAATTTACAAAATTAGCTGCCTCTGTATTTGCTGTTGCTTCAATCGTCCTCTCGGCGGGAATTGCTTCTGCTCAAACAGCCGGTACAAACGGCAATTACATCGGTGCTGGGATTGCCGTTGGTGCAACCAGTGGCGGACAAGGAAACGATGACGCACAAGTTGGTGGCAATATTCAAGGACGTTACGCCGTTCCCAAAACACCTCTTTCAGTGCGGGGTTCTGTGCTGTATGGTGGTGATGCTGCCGCTATTATGCCTATAGTGACTTATGATGCGCCCATCGCCAAAAATACTAATATTTACTTCGGTGGTGGTTATTCTTTTGTAACTGATGAAGGTCAAAAAACCCCATTGGGGAATCAGAATGCACCTGTAGTTACCCTTGGTATTGAATCAGAAGTTAGCAACAATGTCATTGCCTATGGGGATACTAAATGGGGTATTGACGCTTACAGAAATAGTGATGCTGATGCCCTCAGTTTCCAAGCCGGATTAGGCTATCGCTTCTAGTGATTACGAGCTAAAAAACAGCTTATTCGCAAGCTAAAGCAATGATGTTTGCCAGCCCTAGTATCGCGGTTCTCAATTGCATAGAATACAGGAGCCAGTCTCGTGGGCGGGTTTCCCGACTTGGGCGAACTGGCGTACCATTTGTAGGGGTACAGCAATGCTCATTGGTGTCAAGTTAACCCAAAACCTTTTTCAAACCTCGTTTCCAACCAGAGACTAAAAATGCTGCTCGTTGTGGCAGAGCCGCAAGTCTTGAGGCGGCAGCCCTCTCGGAATGCATTAAGAGTCGGAGACTGGGAACGAGACAATCTTAAAAGCTGCTTATAGACTGGCTTTCACGTGAAGTTGAGACGGATGAGCTTTTTCTGTGCCCCTACCATGTATTGCATCCAAACGAGAGCCGTAATAACCCAAGTTGCGTGGCAAAACAAAAGCTCGCTTTTGATAACCCTGATTAAATCATTTACCTCGTTTTGGGTGATTTAACTATAGATTAGATGGTATTTTATTTCTCTACAACTCCCTAACTTTAGATTTAGGCTACAAAAGACGTAAGACACGATTAAACTAAACTCGTCAGGGAGTCAATTGACATGGTTAAGGAATCTAATGCTTATCTGTTGGGTGGTGGTATCGGCTCTTTGGCAGCCGCCGCCTTCATGATTCGCGACGGCAGACTCCCTGGCGGAAATATTTTGATCCTAGAAGCAAAGCCCCTCTTAGGCGGAAGTATGGATGGAGCCGGGAACCCTGGTGAAACAGTTCCGCCTGAAACAGTTCCGCCTGAAACAGTTCCACCTGAAACAGTTCCGCCTGAAACAGTTCCGCCTGAAATAGTTCCACCTGAAATAGTTCCGCCTGAAACAGTTCCGCCTGAAATAGTTCCGCCTGAAACAGTTCCGCCTGAAACAGTTCCGCCTGAAACAGTTCCACCTGAAACAGTTCCACCTGAAACAGTTCCGCCTGAAACAGTTCCACCTGAAACAGTTCCGCCTGAAACAGTTCCACCTGAAACAGTTCCGCCTGAAACAGTTCCACCTGAAA
>NZ_JBTYKD010000173.1:0-17359 GCF_054880495.1 Nostoc sp. | reverse complement strand
AAGGTAAATACTACTGCTTTTATAGTGGTGGACGCTGGGAAACTGAGAACTACGGCGTAGATTATGGCATTGCTGACAACGTGATGGGGCCTTACTCTGATGCAGGTAACGAAACCGGGCCACGGGTGCTAAAGTCTGTTCCTAATTTTGTTAGAGGGCCAGGACATAACTCTATTGTTCTTGGGCCAGATGGTAAGACTGAGTATGTTGTCTATCATGCTTGGACAGAAAACATGGATATGCGGCAAATCTGTTTAGATATGCTGATCTGGAAACTAGAAAGGCCATCTTGCAATGGCCCTACCTGGACACCGCAGACTATCAGCAACTATTGAAGATTTTGCGATACATTAACACCGCTCACTTTGGCTGGTATAACAACGCTATAGTAGCCAGCTGCGATCGCTGCTAATGCATTAAGCAAAACATTAGCGCCGAACAATGGCATTAAGCCGAAAAATGTCTTACCAAAGGCAACAATCCGATGAGCGCCAGCAAGGCATAAGAAACTGCAAATTATAATTCAACTTTGTCTTTCATATATTTCACTCTATCAAAAGTAATGAATACTATCTTAAGCAAGGCTTAGAGGTCTGACTGATATCAATGCTTGCACTTACTGCACTACCTATTTTATTTGATAAATATTGAGAGAAAAGCGATCGCTTCACCGATTTACATCATTAGAAGCGATCGCGTGAGGTTTATGAATTGAATTACAACCAATATTACACACAGCCAAAAGGCTTTTAATCCTACCCAAGGTTGAGAGAACAGATATATCATCAGGGTGAAAATTATAATACTTGTTTCTAATAAACCAACAATAAAAGAAATTACTTCATTTACTATGGGTTATAAAATAATTGTTACAGCAATATGTATTCAGCGTAAAAAATTAATCCATTTTTTGTATAAAAAAATACTAATTAATACTTAAAAACTAATCAATTTATATATACTATTAGGGTTAAATATTTAATATGAACAAAAAAGTCAGGTAATAAATAAGCTGATTTTATTAATTTTAATATTAATGATAATTGTTTTAATGATCTTGTGTACGAAACCGAACAGACAAGCATAAATATACTTGTATACTTGCATAAGTATCAAAGGTTACATTACACAAGGCAATACTTAACTTTAAATTTTAGGTATTCATAAAAATATAGTGCTTAGGACTTATTAAATAATTCGTAATTCGTAATTCGTAATTAAAGACATTTTCAGACGAGGATTTAAACCCCGACTGAAACTGACGCTACGTGTATACGTAGGGGTCTTAAACCCTTTTATTTACAATAAAAAAACTAACTTTATATTTATTTAGGTAGATGAAAGAAGTACATATAAAATAGTACATTATTAATGCAAGCAAGTATTTATTATACCGATTGGATGTTCAAAAGCAGCAAAATATGTTGCAAGCTTTTGCATGAAAGTAAGGTTGATGCTGCCTTCCAAAGAAAAAGTATTAGCGTTTAGCTAGTCAGAATTAATAATTTAAATAATGAGACGAACTATGAAAAGTGAAAAATCTCAAGTCAACAACAACGGTGTCAGCAATGTTATTTCGCGGAAGCAGCGTAAAACAAAGCGATCGCAGTTAGCCCAAACACAATCATCGAGTCCGTCAGGGTTGAATTTAACTTCGTCTAACAAAAAAGTTCAATCAACATAAACCTTTAAAGACACACCTGATATAGTTTGCCTATCTCATTTGCGTTGGAATTTCGTCTATGAAAGACCACAACATTTACTAACTCGCTGCGCTCAAGGAAAGCGAGTGTTCTTTATTGAGGAGCCAATTTTCTCTGAAGAACCCTTGGCAAGGTTAGATATAAACGAAGATTCTAATGGAGTAGTTGTGGTCGTGCCGCATCTACTGCAAGGTTTAAGTGAAGAAGGAATCAACGCAGATTTACAAGTACTAATTAATAATTTATTTGCAGAGCATAACATCAACAAATACATTTGTTGGTATTATACACCAATGGCGATCGCGTTTACTCGCCACTTGCAACCCCAAGCTGTGGTGTATGATTGCATGGATGAATTGTCTGCATTCCAAGGAGCATCACCCACTTTAAAGAATTACGAAGCCGAACTATTCAGCCGTGCAGACTTAGTATTTACAGGGGGACAAAGCCTTTACGAAAGTAAAGTGAACCAGCACCCCAATGTTTATGCCTTTCCTAGCAGTGTAAATGTCCCCCACTTTGGCCAGGCAAGAAATCTTCAAGAACCAGAAGATCAAGCTCATATTCCTCATCCTCGTCTTGGTTTCTTTGGCGTAATTGATGAACGGATGGATATCGAACTGCTTGCTGGAATTGCCGAAGCGCGCCCCAACTGGCATTTAGTAATTATTGGGCAAGTTGTCAAAATCGATCCCGCAACTCTGCCACAGCATGAAAATATTCATTATCTCGGTGGCAGAGATTATAAACACCTACCTGCCTATTTAGCAGGCTGGGATTTAGCAATGTTGCCGTTTGCGCGTAACGAGTCAACACGTTTTATTAGCCCTACCAAAACTCCAGAGTATCTTGCAGCGGGTAGACCTGTAGTATCTACCTCAATTCGAGATGTGGTTCGTCCTTACGGAGAATCGAAGCTGGTGCGAATTGCAGACACAGTTTCTGAGTTCGTTGCTGCCGCAGAACAAGGAATGCAAGAAGACACCGCAGCCTCAGAATGGTTGAGTCGAGTAGATGTCTTTTTAGAGAAGATTTCTTGGGATCGTACTTGGGTATCAATGATCAAGCTGATTGACTCTGCCATTGCTGCCCGTGATAGTGAAGACAAAGCTAACTCCACAGGTGCAGCTGGTAAACAAGCACCAAATATCATTACCAGAGATTTTGTCTTCGATTACTTGGTTGTCGGTGCTGGTTTTTCTGGTAGCGTCATTGCTGAACGTTTGGCAACTCAAGGTAAAAAAGTGCTGGTTGTAGACAAGCGCAATCACATAGGCGGCAATGCCTACGATCATTACAACGATGATGGCATTCTTGTACATAAATACGGCCCCCACATCTTTCACACCAATTCCCGCGAAGTCTTTGAATACCTCTCACGCTTTACTCAGTGGCGGTCGCACCGAAAATTTAGGATGGTGCGTTAGCCTCCGGCATAACACACCCTACAAACATCAAAAAGAGCGCATCAAATAAAATATCAACTTGAGTTGTAAATTATGGCTTCTGCTTTCAACTCGACACTCAACACTAACAAAGCACAACTTCCCCTAGAAGTTTGGGCTGGTGTCGAGTGTACGGTTAATCGTGTGGGTGAAGAGTATCTCGATCAGTTAGAACGCAATGGTCATGCAACGCGCTTGGATGACCTAAATTTATTCGCTGAACTTGGCATACACGCCATCCGCTATCCAATACTTTGGGAGCGGATAGCGCCCAATGGTTTGGAAAATGCTGACTGGTCGTGGGCGGATGAACGGCTGGGACGCTTGCGCGAACTCGGCATCCGTCCGATTGTGGGATTAGTGCATCATGGCAGTGGGCCGCGTGATACCATCTGAGTCTAATCCTTATGTCGAAACTGATACTGTTGCGCCCCTTAATATATATGGGTGCAGCAAAGTTTTGGCAGAAAAGCTGGTATTGCAGGCTCATCCGGCATAGACCAGGCGACCCTCCTATTTTAGTTGGCAGTAGCGACAAAGCAACTAAAATATTGGGTTGGCATCCAGAGTATCCTAATCTGAACGAAATTATCGCCCATGCTTGGCAATGGCATCAACAACGACATAAGTATTGATGCCAAAGACATTTTAAAACATCCTGTAAGGCTTAGAAATTCATTCTTTAGGTATTTGTAAGCCAATGGGAGAACTTGTTTGAATTGAAAGAATAACTTAAAATAGGTAACATTTAGTATTAGTTAATGAGCGTAATCGAGTCTTCTCTGCGAGACGCTACGCGAACGTCTGAAAATGTCTTTAATTACGAATTACGTTAGCGCAGGGTTAGCGAGTCCGCGTACTCTTACAGAGAGAAGCAAGCTACGTTTTTAGCGTCTCGTAGAGAGCGTCATTACGAACGAACTTGTACTGAGCGCAGCCGTTGGCGCAGCCTCTCGTAGAGAAGTATTACGAATTATTTAACTGTGTATTACAAGTATCAAATTTTCAAATGGCATTTAAATCATGTTCTACTTTATTTAAAGTACCTATGACTCAGTATTTTTGGATCTAACTAAAGGAATACAATTTTTATTTATTTTAATAGATGTTAGGAAATAACTGCATAAATTAACTGTATAAATAATAATCCGGGCATAACCTCTCTCTGTACGAGCCAGCTGGATTTTCGCTTTGACTCTATTACTACTACCTTTTTCACTACGAAACAGTTCTTTATGTGCATAAAATTTATCAATACAAAATATTTATGTATAATTGCTTAACTTGGGGAATTCTAACTTCTATTTAGTCCTAGACTTTTTGGACTTTTTGTTCTAAAGTACGGTTAGTTAATAAAATTACTGTACAAATATGAACGAGATCGAAAAGAGTGGCCAAGAGTTGTTATTGCAAACTCCAGAAAATTTACCTAAAACATTATTGCAGAAGCTCAGAGGTGGATTTTTCTTAGTGATTGGATATTTATTGTCACCATTATGCTGGTGGAATGATCTAGTGTTCAATTTACCAATTGCTTATTTTTTCGGTTATATTTGTAGTCTTTTTGCTCCTAAATTACTTATGCCTTGCGTGATAATGGGTTACTGGCTATCTAACATTATTGGTATTCTGTTGATGCAAGCAGGTGCAATCGATATATTCCAAAAACAAAACCAAGAAGACAACTTAAAAAAAGAGCTATTGACAGGCTTAGTCTCTTCAACCGCTTATACCTTTTTGATTCTGATATTAATCCACTTTAGCATTATCGATACTCCTAGTTTCTTTTCTGGTAATTAACAAAAAAACAGTCTCCAGTACTGAGTTATTGCATTATAGGCAAATTACTTCAATTTTAAAATCTCGCTTGGATTTAAAAACTTCGGTGTATCCTTTGTCACAATTAAAGGTAATTTACCATCCCATTTTTCTATTGCCTGCCTTGTCAAAATTTCATTAGTCAAACTATCATGTAGTAATCTGTTTATTTCTGCTTCTCCTTTAGCTAAATTAACCT
The DNA here is from genome assembly GCF_054880495.1 of Nostoc sp. Taxonomy (NCBI): domain Bacteria; kingdom Bacillati; phylum Cyanobacteriota; class Cyanophyceae; order Nostocales; family Nostocaceae; genus Nostoc; species Nostoc sp. Next base: position 12,194 of record NZ_JBTYKD010000173.1, on the reverse strand, counting down.
TAGCTTCGGCTTCTTTTGCTGCTTTCAGCACGACAAAATCTGCTCGTTTGGCATCTTGTTCTGCAATTTGTTTTGCTTCAACTGCTTCAGTGAACTTATCTGAAAAGTTGACATGAACCAGTGAAATATCATCAACTGCAATATGGTAGTCATGCAATATCGCTGTTAAGGTATCATCAACTCCAGATTTTACTTCTCCTCGTTTAGTAACTATTTCTTCTGTCGTATACCTTGATATAACTGCTTTCAAAACTTCCTCTACCGCCGGATTAATAATTTTTTCAACTATATCTTTTTCATCACCAATTTCTTGAAAAATTATATTGGTTTCTTCAGGAATAACGTGCCAGTTTAATACTACATCTGTAAATACATCTTGTAAATATTTAGAAGAAGCTTCAGCAGAGACTTCTTGTTTTTGAACTCTCACACTGATTCTTTTGACTGTATTGACAATGGGAATTATGATATGTATTCCTTCGCCTAATACTGTTTTCTGTACCTCGCCAAACTGCATTAACACCCCACGTTCTCCAGCATTTACAACCACAAAAGGTGTCAGCAAAATTGTGATTAAAAATAAAAGTGCTGTGATTTTACCAGCATTATTTGTGAATTTAATTTGTTTCATATTTACCAAGACAATGGTTATACCATTTTGGCAATTTATTAATGAGTATTAATAATAATACATTAAATCGATAAAGATAGTCAAATTTATAAAAATTTTATGTGAGTATGTCAGATTTTTTAAGTGTAAATGCTTAGAATTACTTGGAATCGGAATTAAATTTTATAGTGTATACTCAAATACTTATTAGTCATAAGACAATTTGTACTTAATGTGTTCTCATAAACGTTCAATAGGATTAAGCTCTGGGTTATTGGCAGGCTGAAAAATTGGAATAACATTATCAGGCCATTTTAAGTCCAAAGATTCATTCGGATATAAAATCACTCAAATACTACTGTCCTATTTCCATAGACTAATACACGATTTTGCAAGTGCGATCGCACCGCTCTTGCTAATACAACTCTCTCCAAATCTTTACCTTTTCTCACTAAATCATCAACTTCATCACGGTGGCTAACTCGCACCACATCCTGTTCAATAATTGGGCCTGCATCTAAATCAGCAGTGGCATAATGAGCAGTTGCACCAATAATTTTTACCCCACGTTCAAAAGCTCGGTGATAAGGATTAGCTCCTATAAAAGCTGGTAAAAATGAATGATGAATATTGATAATTTGCGGAAATTGAGTTATAAAGTTTGCACTAACAATCTGCATATATTTCGCCAAGACAACTAAATCTATTTTGTACTGGCGTAGTAATTTTAATTGTTGGGCTTCTTGTTCTGATTTATTATCTTTACTGATGGGAATGTGCTGGAAGTCGATATTAAATTGCTCTGCCACTACCTTTAAATTAGAATGGTTACTAATAATTAAATGAATCTCCCCAACAAACTCTTTAGCGCGTTGTCGCCAAATCAAGTCAAATAGACAATGATCTTGCCGACTTACCCAAATAGCGATGCGTGGTACTGTATCAGAAAAACGTACTTCCCACTTAGCGCCTAAAGGTTGTGCGATTGCATTAAATGCAGGGGCAATAAATTCTCGCTCTAAATTGAACCCATCTAATTGCCATTGAATGCGCGTGAGAAATAACCCAGCAGCAAAGTCTGTATGCTGATCTGCATGGATAATATTACCACCATTGGAATAGATGAAATTGGCGAATTTCGCCACCAATCCTCGCTGATCGGGGCAGGAAATGAGCAATGTTGCTGTCGGATTTTTCATCATAATATCAACATATTTTTAATTAATTATTTGCTGTTTTTCGGACTTGGTAAAGGCGTGCTGAGTCCAGGCAGTTTCTGACTATTATCTACAGGTTGCTTCCACTCTGATAGTTCCCGATTCACAGCATTTGCAAAATCTGTAGATACCAATAGCACATTTATATTCCCGTCGGGTTTAGCAGCAGGATCAGTTTGAGCATATAAAAAACGACCATTAAAGTTAGATTTTCCCAAAAGCAACTGATGGCTTTGGCGGTTTTTCAGGATTATATTGATAGTTGCTTGGGGTGGATTTAAGGCAAATTCTCCAAGCTCTTTTGCTGGAGTTGATAAAGTGCGTAGTTTACCGCCGTAGGCATCGCTCTTACCTTTGACTAATAAATCCATCAAATAAAAAACAATAGCATCATTTGCTGGGGCTGATATCGGAGATTTGATTAACCACTTGGGGTTACTAGATTTAGGGCTACGTTCCAGATTCAGGGTGATTTTTTTTGTCTTGACTGTTAAAGACTGCACATCATCTTCTCCAAAAGAGAAAATTTTCTGTTTTTGCTCCTTGATTTCTTCTCGCACAGTTGCACCTCGAATTTCATAGAAGTAAACAAAACCACCTAAACCCAGCGCTAGCAGTATCAAAATTAAAGTCGTTCGTGGCAATTTCATTTTTTAATTATTGGGCATTGGGCATTGGTGAAAACTACTAACTCCTGTACAGACGCGATTAATCGCGTCTCTCCTAACTCCTGTACAGACGCGATTAATCGCGTCTCTCCTAACTCACTTCTTACCGTCGTTTCCACCAGATAATAACTGCCGCCGCCAACCCAATTAAGGGTAAAACTAACAAAGACGACAATATTAAAAGATTCGCTTGGGTAGTCGTCAAGGTGATTCGACGGTTTTTCGGTTCTTTGGGGCGAATGGAAAGGGGTTGCTTCTCCTGTTGACTCAGCCAAGTAACTGAGTTGAGAAATACATCTCCATTTAGTTGCTGTTGAAACAAGCCATCGGTGGCGAAGCTAGAATTTCCGAAAACTACTAACCGGGATTCGGTGACTGTTTGAGATGAGGGAGTGGGAGAAGCCTTGCTTTGGGTGGTTGGTGATGGTAGGCGTGAAGGTGTGGGTGAAGCTTGGGGAGTGGAAGTAGATTTAGCTGCTTGTTTTCTGGTTAAAGCTACGCCCAAGGTCAGAGGCCCTTTGAGGTCTTTATCTGCATTAAACTCCAATTTTTCGCTTTTAAGGTCGCTTTCTGCCCAACTATTGGGATAGGGTTTGGTTCGCAGCAGTGGAGTAGCTTCGACACCAGGTACAAAAGTAATTTGCAGCGCTCGTGCAACCGGATAAAAAGAAATGCCGTTAGCGAAATCTTTGGTAATTGGATGTTGACCGTATTCTGTCACTAAGGGCGCAGCAGGGCCAAGTCCCACGCTATCCTTTGAAACATCTACTGCTAAACGATTATCCAGATGAACACCCCACTCTTGTAGCAAGCTGTCAACTTTGGGATCGGTATTGGGATCAATCATCAGCAGTAAGTTACCGCCCCGATTCAGATATTCTTGCAAGGCTTTGACTTCACCCTCAAACAGCCCTCGCTTGGGGCCAGCTACTATTACGACAGCCGCATCTTGAGGAACTTTGGAAGTTTCTGCTAGATTCAGGGGTGCTGTTATAAAACTTTTGTCACCTAATCCCTGAACTGCTTGTGATATTGCATCTTTACCAGCCGAAAGTTGGCGTTCGCCATGACCTTGGAGTAAGTAAACTTTGGCTGTGGTTGAATTTGTTAGTTGTTGCAGGCGACTAGTTAATCTGATTTCCGACAGGCGTTGATTTTCATTTACTGTTTGCACTAATTGCCGTTTATCGCCAGATTCTAGGTAAACTTCCCCATAATCTTTGACACCAAACTTTTCTGCAAGTCCTGGTCTAGCTTGGGGATCGATGTACTCATATTTAAATTTTGAGCTTTGCCGTTGATAATTTTCTAGCAGTTCTCGGTCTTGGGGATTCTGGTTAATATCAAACACCCACACCTTAACTGGCTGTGGTAAAACACTTATTAATTCCCGTGACTGAGGCGCAAGCGTAAACAATTGAGTTTCTGTTAAGTCCGCTCGCAAGTGATAGCGAGTCCCCAAAAAGTTAATCAATCCCAAAATTGCCAATACTGCCAGAGTTGCTACTAGGGCATTAGTCCCAGCTTGGGTAGAACGACGCCTCCACCAGTTAGTTTGGTAGCTTTGCCATATTATCCACAACCCACTGATCACAATTCCGGTAATTATGAATGTTAATGGAATTAATCCCCACTGGTCAGAGACTAATCCAACTGTTAAGCCGACAGTAATTAGGAACGGGCCAAACCAAAATAGATATTTCCACAGTTTCTTTTTTGCAACTATCTTCATATTATTTGTCATTAGTCATTAGTCATCTGGTACATTGCCAATTGAGTTTAAGTAGGAGTTTAATTTTGGCGCTAGTTCCTTATTGATTGTTTTGATTGCATTTATCTGTTCGGTAGTTAAAAGGTTACGAGTATAAGCCCGTCTTAACCAATGTTCAGTTTCATTCAAAGAACCTATCGCTATTTTTATGAAACGTCTATTGTCTTGAAAACTACCTCTTCCTAGACCTTCCGCTATATTGGCACCGATACTATCGGCTGAACGTACAATCTGTTTACCAATCGGATCTTTTGCAAAAAAATTCCATCCTTCAACAATTTTCCAAATGTCATCTGCTCATTTTTCTGATAATTGATAAACCTGTAATTCTTGGAAACGATTTGTTGCCATTTATTCAGTTGTCTTGCTGACTTTTAGTCACTCAATTTTCGTCCATATATTTTTACTTGTCGCTATTTTTTGACAAATGAAAAATAACTATTGTCTTTGAAAGCGCAGTGCATCAATTGATTGAGCTGTGAGAAAGATTCCTAAAAAAATGTAACTGGCAAATAAAATTAAGGCGCTGGTATCAAAAATACCTTGAATTAAAGTGTTGTAATGTTTCAGCAATGAGAGATAACCTAATGCCTCGCCCACGGGGCCAGGGACAATTTTGCCGATTAAATCAATCAATAACAATAATAAGATTACTGCAAAGGTGAGAACGGCAGACAGAATTGTGCTGTCTGTTAATGAGGAAATAAACATTCCTACAGATAAAATTGCTGCTGCTAGCAAGATTAATCCCAAATGACCCAGCAAGGGAATTGAGAAGGCCATTGGTGGATTTGAGCCACTGATTGCGATCGCTTCCAACACTAGCATAGGTACAACCATTGTGGTAAAAAATGTGATTACGCCTAATAATTTACCTACAGCTACCGCCCAATTGGTGATTGGTGACGTGGCTAACAGTTCTAAAGTGCCGCGCTTACGTTCTTCGGCATAGAGTCCCATTGAGAGAATTGGCAGGATAAACAACAATAGCCACCCCATGCGATCCAAAAATGCTCGGACAAATTCGTAAGGGACATCTATCGGGGGTACTGGCACTCCCTGTTGTTGCCCTTGTAAATCTATTGCCGCAACTCCGGTCAAAATACCATCTGGCCCTAGCAAAATCATCACGAAAAATAACCCGGCGATGAACCAAAATATGCCTGCGATCGCATAAGCCAAAGGTGATACAAAATAACTCTGTAACTCTCGGCGATAAATGGCAATAATATTACTCAGCACTACACCCATTTACGCTGCCTCTCCTTCGTTGTCTGCTGCTAAGTCTACCTCAGTATCGAAATTCTTTTCTTCTGTGGTCAGTTGCAAGAATACATCTTCTAAGGTGGCATTAACACGCCGCAGTTCATGTAAACCGAATCCTGCACGTACTAATGTTGTGGCAATATCGCGCCCTGGTTCTTTTCCCGGTTGCGATATCACCCGCAGATAAGCGCGGTTTTCCTGGGGTTGATGACCATGCATTCCAGCTGTCGAAATTGATTCTACCAGACTCACACCCGCGACTTTTTGCAATACCTGTTTCGCTAGGGCCGCTTCTCCTTCAATTTCCAATTCATACCCTGAACCACCTGTCAACTGGGTCATCAAATTTTCGGGTGTATTAGTTGCCACAACTTTACCGCGATTGATGATGGCGACGCGGCTGCAAGTCATGCTCACTTCTGGCAGAATGTGCGTGGAAAGAATAATTGTGTGAGTTCCAGCGAGGCTTTTAATTAAATTCCGCACCTCAATTATTTGTCGGGGATCGAGTCCGACGGTGGGTTCATCCAAAATGATCGCTGGGGGATCGTGGACGATCGCTTGAGCAATTCCTACCCTTTGGCGATATCCTTTAGAGAGTTTGCGAATAATCACTCGCCGCTTATCTTCTAAATTACAGCGTTCGATCGCAGCTGTTACTTTATTAGTGCGATCGCCTGCTGAAACTCCCTTAATTCGGGCGACAAAATGCAAAAATCCCTCCACCGTCATTTCTGGATATAACGGCGGTGTTTCGGGTAAATAACCAATGCGTTGGCGCACAGCTAGGGAATTTTCATGGACATCATAGCCAGCAATCCGGACATTACCATTTGTTGCCGGTAAATAACCAGCAAGAATTCGCATGGTTGTGGTTTTACCAGCGCCATTGGGGCCTAACAACCCTAAAATTTCCCCCGGTTCGACGTTAAAAGTGACATCAGTAATCGCTGGGGTAGAGCCGTATATTTTACTTAGATGTTCAACTTCGATCATTGGTATAGTGGCGATCGCAATTTATAGGATACCCAACAATCTTAAACGGTAAATGATAAGCAAGTATTGAGACCTGCACCTACCTTGAACAGGTGTTGCCTATACCCAAACTTCTAACCCATTTGAACCTTTTTCCCATTCATCTGGTCTAATAAATACAAGCAACGAAACGGATAGAGGAGAACGCCTCAGGTGTTAGTTGTGCCAGCCAAGGTTAATAAAGCAAATCAATCCATTAGCGAATCAGAAAGCGAATCTGACAGTTATCTAGTAGAGCAGTGCCTGCGGGGTGATACCCAAAGTTACGGTCAGCTTTACCGACGCCATCAGCAAAGAGTGAGGTCAATCCTCTATAAACTATGCACTCCAGCCTCTCTCGACGATGTAGTGCAGGAAGTGTTTTTGCAAGCCTGGAAAGGATTGCCCAAGTTTCGCCAAACAGCAAAATTCTCCACCTGGGTGTACCGAATTGCTTGGAACGTGGCTTATGACCAGCGACAGGCAGATGTTCAAAGGCGAACTCAATTACAGATTTTGAGTGAAAAAATTCCTACCCAACAGGAAGCGCCTGAGTTAATGAATATGCATTATCAAGACCTTGTGCAACGGGGACTGGCAAATCTAAGTTTTGACCATCGGACGATCTTGGTTTTGCATGATTTGGAAGAAGTACCTCAAAAAGAGGTAGCAAAAATCCTGGACATTCCTCTGGGAACAGTCAAGTCACGCCTATTCCATGCTCGTGCTGCCATGCGTCAATTTCTCCAAAACCAAGGAGTACAGCTATGACTCAGTTGCCCAATGATGATGCTGACCTAATTAATTTTCTCTGCCAACATTCTCCAGAAGTTCCGCCAGCCTCGCCAGATTTAGAACAGCAAATTTTACAACAGGTGAAAACTTGGCCTCAAGCACCCTTACGTCACTATTCAAGGCTGAGGTTAGTTCTGCCTGCTCTTGCTGCGGGATTAGTAGCTGCGATAGTTGGCTACCGTGCCTTGATACCTGCTCAATCGAGTCCGGCTGAACTTGCCAGATTGGAAACTTTTATTGAAAGCAATTGGCAAGCTACAGCCAGTAGCGAACATCTGGAAAGTGATGTATGGCATTTTACAGACTTAGATACTGAATAGGAGATCACTTTGATGTTAATACGTCGTGTTTCCATTTTGGCGGTGGCGATGATTGCCTTTAGTAGCACTATTGCTCTGGCCAAGCCAACTTTAGTTTCACGCCAAGTCATTGCCCAAACCCCCACAAGTGTACCTCGGACAAATGGTGGTAAATCAGGGGGATGGCTCAAGGATTTGAATTTGACATCCGAGCAACTGCAACAGATTAAGCAAATTCGTAATCAATCCAAACCGCAGATAGCCCAAAAATCACAGATGATACGTCAAGGGCAACAGGAATTACATGACCTGATAGCAGGGACAGCTACTAAAGAGCAAGTGCGTGATAAATATAAGGAAATCAAGCTTGTACAGCAACAGCTTGCTGATGTCCAGTTTGAAAATACGCTTGCGATTCGGGAAATCTTGAACCCAGAGCAACGGCGGATATTTGCCGATCGCATGTATAAGAAAAATCCTCGCCCAAATCCTCCACCCGCAGCACAACACAATTAACTCTATGACTGTCAAGCCTAAATATTCGGTGTTGTTGCTGTTTATCTTACTGGGAGGAATTGACCCCAGTCATGCAGCCTCCATACCTGTTGAGCCAAAAGTATTACATATAATTAATCGCCTCAGCTTTGGCCCTCGTCCCGGAGATGTGCAAAGAGTGGAATCTATGGGTATAGAGCAATACATTCAAGAGCAACTCTCACCCGATTCCATTCCCGAACCGGAAAGTCTCACCACCCAACTTCAGCAGCTAGATACTCTCCACTTGAATCCAGTGGAACTCTTAGAATATGGCACAACTAATCTCCCAGGACAAAAACCCAGCCCAGAAGAAATAAAAACTGCCAACAAGCGGGGTAAACAGGTGCTAGATCAGGCAGTCCAGGCACGGTTATTAGAGGCAACTAGCAGTCCTCGACAACTCCAGGAAGTGATGGTGGACTTTTGGTATAACCATTTTAATGTGGATGCTGCTAAAGGACGCGATCGCCTCTGGGTGGGAGCTTATGAACAAGAGGCGATTCGACCTTACGCTTTGGGTCGCTTTCGTGACCTGTTGGGGGCAACAGCTCATCATCCAGCTATGCAGTATTATCTAGACAACTTCCAAAATCGGGCTGACAGCCGCCCCGATGCTCAGGGTAATATCCGAGGTTTGAATGAGAACTATGCTCGTGAACTGATGGAATTGCACACTCTCGGCGTGGATGGAGGTTATACTCAGCAAGATGTAATTGCTCTGGCGCGGATTTTGAGTGGTTGGGGTTTCAGTCGTCCCGGTCAGCAGACAGATAATAATTTCGGATTTTACTTCAACCCAAAGCGTCATGATTTTAGCGACAAAGTTTTCCTGGGACACACAATTAAAGGCGGTGGTGAAACCGAAGGGGAGCAAGCTCTAGATATTTTGGCTCGAAGTCCGGCGACTGCACGTCATATCAGCTATCAGATAGCTCAATATTTTGTCAGCGATCGCCCCCCCAATTCTCTGGTAAACCATCTCACACAACGTTATCTTACCACTGATGGCAATATTCGTGAGGTTCTCAACACCCTATTCCACAGCCGGGAATTCTGGGATGCAAAAAACTTTAATGCCAAGTTTAAAACACCCTATCAATACGCCATCTCGGCGGTGCGAGCCACAGGCATCGAAGTGAATAACACAAGACCAATCTCCAACCTGCTGCAACAGTTGGCAATGCCTCTATACCATTGCCAAACTCCAGACGGTTACAAAAACACAGCAGATGTGTGGTTAAATCCTGATGCGATGAACCGCCGTCTCAGCTTTGCGACAGCGATCGGCAATGGAAATTTACCCTTATCAACCATGCCAACAAATATGGAAGCGGGGGAGAGTCCACTGGGACAAGGGAAAATCGGCACTGAGCAAATACCTTTACAAAAGTCCCCCAGAATTCCTGTAGATGCTTGGCAACTAACCAATACATTGGGCAATTCTTTTTCAGTAAAAACGCAGAAGGCGATCGCCTCTAATGACTCTCAAATTCGCAGTGCTTTAATCTTGGGCAGTCCAGAATTTATGCGTCGTTAGGGACTTCCAACAAATAAATTACCCAATCTTGTGGGGTGGGCGACACGAGATCCCCTAAGCTAAGGCGGGCAAGATGCCCACCCCACAAGAAGTAGTTGAGTATTTTTTTATTTGTCAGTCCCTTAGTTGCACAATTGTCAGTTACAAAACTCATATAGCACGCTGGAAGGCAATATGCCCTCTTAGCGCAGATAAGTTGTATTCTACCAAATTGAAAACTGTCATAATTAAGTACTTTTAAAGATGAAAAGACGTAATTTTCTCATCCAAAGTGGAATTTTTTCAGCCGCCGCAATCACAGCCATAGGTAACAATGCTTGGGTAGCTAGATCCGCTATCCCTAACAGCGATCGCCAGCGCTTGATTGTAATCTTCCTCCGGGGGGCGGTAGACGGTTTAAACGTCGTAGTGCCTTACTCACAAACAGCTTATTATCAAGCCCGACCGCAAATTGCTATTCCCCAACCAGGGAAGGAAGGGGGAGTCTTAGATTTAGATGGACGCTTTGGGTTGCATCCAGCATTAGCTCCTCTGATGCCCTTCTGGCAGCAGAGTAGTCTGGCATTTGTTCATGCTTGTGGTTCCCCCGATCCCACTCGCTCTCACTTTGATGCTCAACAATATATGGAAAACGCTACCCCTGGTGACAAACATACTCAAGATGGTTGGATGAATCGTTTACTAGGGGTAATTTCTCAAAAAACACCTATCCAAGCAGTCAGTGTCGGAGAAACAACACCCTGGATTTTTTCTGGTCGGATGCCTGTAGCTAACATAGCATCAGGGAGAAATGCTAGTAGACCTCTGCCAATAGATCGTCCTCAATTATCAGCAGCATTTGACCAACTTTATGGCGGTAATGATGCCCTAAGTCAGACCTATCAGCAAGGACGGATGGCGCATCAGGCCATCCTGAATGATCTGGATAGTGAAATGAAAATGGCGAATAATGGTGCGCCTTTACCTGATGGCTTCGCCAGCGATGCCCAACGATTGGCGCAACTAATGGTCAAAGACCCCAGAATTGAGTTAGGGTTTATGGCTTTGGGGGGTTGGGATACCCATGTCAATCAAGGTAGCACTCAAGGACAATTAGCTCGGAACCTAAAAAAATTGGGTTCAGGTTTGGCAACTTTGGTCAACGGTTTGGGGAGCGTTTACCAGAATACGACAATTGTGGTCATGTCCGAGTTTGGTCGTACAGTCAAACAAAATGATAATGGTGGTACTGACCACGGTCATGGGAATGTTATGTGGGTTTTGGGCGGTAAAATTCGCGGTGGTAAAGTTTACGGTGAATGGCCTGGTCTATCTACAGCCCAACTCTACCAAGGTAGGGACTTGGCTATTACCACTGATTTTCGGGATGTTATCTCTGCCGTGTTGTCAGATCATCTACATCTCAACGAAGCAAAATTGCATCAAGTGTTGCCAAATTACGCCTCTACTCAGAAAGTAGCATTAATTGTCAAGTAAGCAATGAGCAATTATTTTTTTCACAAACCCTTTGCACTTAGTCCTGGTGATTAGAAATCGCGGCTATACAAAGAACGCCGAGATTATAACTTGGAATATTTACCGATGTCGTTAATATTTCTTCCTCCTCCTTTACAGCAAATCAACAGCGAAATCGCCCGTGACGCTGGTGTTGATCTGTATGTGCTACGCCTCGATCTCATGCACCCCTTGGTTAACGGTAACAAGTGGTTCAAGCTGAAATACAATCTTTTGGAGGCCGAGGAAAAAAATTTCACGACGCTGCTGACTTTTGGCGGCGCTTATTCCAATCACATCTATGCAACTGCGGCGGCTGGTAATCTTTTCGGTTTTCGCACCATTGGTGTAATTCGTGGAGAACAGAAGCTACCACTCAACCGGACGCTGAGTTTCGCTGTACAACAGGGTATGCAGCTTGTGTACTTGAACCGCGAGACGTATCGACAGCGCAACACACCAGCGCTACAGGAATATCTGCAACAACGCTTCGGTGGGGTGTTTATCATTCCCGAAGGTGGGAGTAATTTAAATGGTGTGCGCGGTTGCACAGAGATAGTTGGTGATGCGATGCCCAACTCTTGGAGACGCTGCGCGAACGACAGGCTCAGGGTAAGACCTACGGCTGGCTACACCTACGCATTTGATCATATATGCGTAGCCTGCGGTACGGCTACCACACTGGCTGGTATTGCGCTATCGTTGGATCAAAAGCAAAGAGCGATCGCTTTTCCAGTATTGAAAAATGGGGCTTTTCTCGCACAAGAAATCGAAAGTTTATTGACAAATTACCTCGCATCTGATTTACCCTCGCCATATACCTCTCCGGCTGACTGGGAATTAGTGTGTGATTACCACTTTGGCGGCTATGCAAAGGTGAACGAGGAGTTGCTACTGTTTAGCCAGCAGTTCAGAGAGGAACATGGCATACCCCTCGATTACGTATATACCGCTAAAATGTTTTACGGAGTGATGGATTTACTAAA
>NZ_JBTYKD010000172.1:0-16887 GCF_054880495.1 Nostoc sp. | reverse complement strand
TAGCGATCGCAGTTGCTACCATCTGGAATTTCTGGATTAATTTGAAACTCAGCTGGCGCGTCACTGACGTTAAATAATCACAACCAGGGATTTGAAATTTAGATTTTTGCCTTTAGATTTTAGAACCAACGTGAACTACCCACACTGACTTGGAGTACCCACACTGACTTGGAGTACCAAGTACAGTTTGGGCTTCTGTTATCACAGGCGAGTGCCCAAACTTAGACTTTCGCCCAAGTTTGGGACTTACCACCCCTCCGACAGCAGAGACGGCTGATAGCGAAGCGTTAGCGAGTCTTCTCCCAAGGGGAGACGCCAAGGGCGAACGAGCGTCACCTTCCGCCAATAGCATTCTGATACCTTCTGCTCTAATATTGATAGCTGCATTTCCATCACGATCATGGCGAGTACCGCAAGCCACTGATTCGGAGTACTAAATGAGCGTGGGGGACTTACGGCGTAATAGTTAAATCTCAAATGTGAAATCTAGAAATCGATTCGTGTGAGGGCTGGCAATGAGAGTTCTTTTCCCAGGTGCATTTTATTTTTACAGAAAAATTATCTCCTTGCTAGCTGTCTATGCTACCCATTTCCTACCTTTGGCAGATACAAACTCTGGCTCACAACACAAACATTGGCATAATTGGCAGACTCGCGTCCCTCCTTTTTGGGTTCACCCCTTGCTGAACTTGATGTGGTTGATCATCGGCATCAGCTTGCGACTAGCCAACTTGACTGCAAAGCCTCCTTGGACTGATGAGTTTTCTACCCTGGTATTTAGCTTGGGGAATACTTTTTTATCAGTACCCCTAGATGAAGCGATCGCACCTGATATTCTGCTGTCACCACTGCAACTGAACCCAGCAGCTAGTGTTGGTGATGTGATTCATAACTTAGTTACACAAGATACCCATCCACCACTATATTTTGTGCTGGCTTACCAGTGGATGAAATTATTTCCCAGCGAAGGAGGATTAGTATCGCTGTTTGCGGCGCGATCGCTACCAGCTTTAATCGGTGCTGCCTCCATTCCGTTTATTTACGTATTAGGTAAGGTAGCGTTTCGCTCGCCATTAGTGGGACACTTGGCTGCTGCCATGATGGCAGTATCACCCTATGCCATCTTTTTAGCGCAAGAAGCACGCCATTACAGTTTGGCAGCCTTATGGGTAATTGCTTCCCTCACCTGCTTAGTAATTGCCACACGTCATATCCAAAACCGCACATCTTTACCTATCTGGGTAGCAGTTTCCTGGGTGGCAATTAATGCTTTGGGACTTGCTACTCATTACTTTTTCAGCCTCACCCTCTGTACAGAAGTTGTAGTTTTGATTTTTCTGGCTTGGCTTCAATTGCAGACTAGCAGCAAATTTCCTCTCCTCTTCTCTCCTCCCTGGCGGCGCATCTATGCCGTTATCATCGGTACTTTTGTGGCGGGTTTAATTTGGCTACCAATCTTTTTAGAAAATAGAAATCGCAGTAATTTGACCGAGTGGATTCAAGGTTCGCGCGTCGGACTAGATTGGTTCAGCCCAATTTTTCAAGCTTTAGGAACATTGATTGCAATGATTTCCCTCCTGCCAGTTGAATCTTCACAGGTATTGGTTGTGATTCCTTCTGGACTGGTGATGCTGATTTTCTTTATTTGGGCAGTACCAATTTTGCTGCGTGGGATCAAGATTCAACTACAGCACCCAGAAAGCCGGATTATGATTCAGGTGTTTATTGGAGTGGTTAGCAGTGCGCTCGCTTTATTCTTTATCTTTACGTACTTTCTCGGTATCGATCTCACTAGAGGCGCTCGTTATAACTTTGTTTACTTTCCCGCGATCGTTATTTTACTAGGGGCAAGTCTTGCAGTTTGTTGGCATCCTCCTAAGGAATGGAAAGGAAGAGAAAATGGGATAAAAAGCATAGGTAGATGGGGAATAAACGGTAAAAAAGCCGTGATGTTAATTTGGTTAATGGGATTTTTCAGTGCAGTTACAGTATTCTGCAATCTCGGCTATCAAAAATATTATCGCCCTGATCTTTTTGTGCAACTAATCCAACAAATATCCCCAGTGCCAGTACTGATTGCTACTACCCACAAAACTTATGTACACACTGGAGAAATGATGGGGGTAGCTAGGGAGTTTAAACTTGCCAATTCAGCCCAAAAACCTCTGTTTCTCCTTGCCCATCAAGATAAAGATCCGAATACTTCCACCATTGCTCTAGAAAATAGTTTAAATAAATTACCACGACCTTTTGATTTGTGGCTGGTAAACTTTCACGCCCCCGTAGCAGAAACCCTCAAAACATGCGTCTCTGATACTAAATCTTTGTCAAGGGTGAATGGCTACGAATATAAACTTTATCATTGTCAGCAGAGTTAGTTTTCTGATAAATACTACACACTACTTGACTCAAAAATCTGTTGAGCAGTCAAATTCAATTCTGGGAAAATGGATGATTGAATGCGACTGCTATTCCTAAACTGACTAACTTGGTACTCACCCTCAACTAAAGAGTAGATTAAGATAGTTGGTTGTTTAGGATTGCCGATAAACCGCCTGCCTCCTAAAGCTGCATAATCTACAATCCAGTATTCTACGATACCTACTGCCTCATAATCAGCTGCTTTTTTTAAATAATCATCCCTCCAGTTGGTACTCACCACCTCAACGACTAAGGGAATCGATGCTCCTTGGCTAACAGTAGATTCTTTTTTCCACAAAGGTTCATTCACTAAATTGGGCTGATTTAATATCAGCACATCTGGCGAATAAGCTGATTCGGTCTGGGTAGGTTTAATGAATGCCGTTTTGGGGATAAAATAAGGCAGTTTTAAACGTTTATATTCTGCAACTATTTCTCCAACTAAAAATCCAACAATCTCTTCATGGTCGCCAGTGGGTGGTGGCATCTGGACTATTACTCCGTCATGTAATTCATAGCGTTTCAGTGAGTTTTCGGGATAGTGGGCAACAAACTCATCGAATGTAACTAGTTTGCGTAAGGCTTGAGTCATGATTTAAACTCTCGAATTTTAGCTAAAATAAATAGATGGTAGAAAAACTCTCAGTTTTGATTTTTTTTTGCGAGAAACGGACTTACGCAAAACTACACGCCCTCCGGGGCAATTCATGTAGCTTTAGCTGACCGCAGGGTATTGCCCTAAGAAGAAAATCATTGTTTTCAGCTATTGTTTGCGTAAGTCTTGGATGAATAATAACTGATTTTTTGCTGTCATATTTTACAAATTTTTTGATGGAAATATCTGATATTTCGAGTATTTTAACTGATTGACAAAAGGCGCTTTATCTTAGTCTCTTACCGATGGGGAATCCCAAACTAACGCTCTCCGAAGTTGGAACCTCTATTTGAGAAAACTCTGGTATAGCAAATAACTAATGTAGATTACAGAATCCCCCTGCGTGAACGCTGGGGAGTGTCAACCGCAGATGTATCTTGTGGAAGTTCCTCAAATATCGATATCCATAGGAGACTAGAGAAAGAAGAACAAAATATATCTGAACACGTTTTCAAGCAGCAAAGGCTGTAAATAGTTAAGGAGGATTTATGCGTGCAGTACTGATGGCAGGCGGTTCGGGAACGCGGCTTCGCCCGTTAACTTGCGATTTGCCCAAACCGATGGTGCCAATTCTAAATCGACCAATTGCCGAACATATTATCAATCTCCTGAAACGACATCAAATTACAGAAGTTATTGCGACATTACATTATTTACCTGATGTCTTGCGAGACTACTTTCAAGATGGCAACGATTTTGGTGTTCAGATGACCTATGCCGTCGAAGAAGATCAGCCTTTAGGTACAGCAGGCTGTGTGAAAAACATTGCCGAACTTCTTGATGAAACCTTTTTAGTGATTAGCGGCGATAGCATCACAGATTTTGATCTCACGGCTGCGATCGCATTTCACAAACAAAATAAGTCAAAAGCTACTTTGATTTTAACCAGGGTTCCCAACCCGATTGAATTTGGAGTGGTGATTACCGACACAGAAGGACGGATTAATCGATTTTTAGAAAAACCCTCTAGTAGTGAAATTTTTTCCGATACCGTCAATACTGGCACTTACATTCTCGAACCAGAAGTTTTGGAATATCTGCCAGCTAACACTGAATGCGACTTTTCCAAAGACTTATTCCCCTTACTACTAGCAAAAGATGAACCAATGTATGGTTACATTGCTCAAGGTTACTGGTGTGATGTTGGTCATTTAGATGCCTACCGCGAGGCTCAGTATGATGCTTTAGATCGGAAAGTGCAACTAGATTGTGCCTACAAAGAAGTTTCCCCAAATTTATGGGTAGGTCAGAATACTTACATTGATCAGACGGCTGTTGTTGAAGCCCCAGCAGTGATTGGTGACAATTGCCGCATCGGGGCAAGAGTAAAAATTGAGGCAGGAACCGTAATTGGGGATAATGTTACTATTGGTGCTGATGCCAATCTCAAACGCCCGATAGTCTGGAATGGGGCAATCATTGGCGACGAAGCAGCTCTTTCTGCCTGTGTAATTTCCCGTGGCACTCGTGTAGACCGCCGCGCTCAAGTATTAGAAGCTGCTGTTGTGGGTTCGCTTTCCACCGTAGGAGAAGAAGCCCAAATTAGCCCTGGTGTGCGCGTTTGGCCTAGTAAAAAGATTGAGTCAGGGGCAATTTTAAACATTAACTTAATTTGGGGAAACACCGCCCAACGGAATTTATTTGGGCAACGTGGTGTGCAAGGATTAGCTAATATTGACATCACCCCAGAATTCGCCGTGAAATTGGGAGCGGCTTACGGTTCTACCTTAAAACCTGCTTCTAAAGTAACGGTTTCCCGTGATCAGCGTAATGTCTCTCGGATGGTGACGCGATCGCTGATTGCTGGTTTAATGTCAGTAGGTGTTGATATTCAAAACCTCGATGCTACAGCTATCCCCATCGCCCGCACAGTTATACCCACAATGTCGGTAGCTGGTGGTATCCATGTGCGGGTACACCCCGATCGCCCCGACTACATTCTGATTGAATTCATGGATGCTAAGGGGATTAATATCTCCAAAGCCCTGGAGAAGAAAATTGAAGGGGCTTACTTTAAGGAGGATATGCGCCGGGCGCTAATTCATGAAATTGGCGATGTATCTTATCCCAGCCAAGTGATTGAGCGTTACTGCACTGCTTTTGAGAAACTGTTGCATGTTGCCACACTCTGCAATAGTCGGGCAAAAGTGGTGATTGACTATGTTTATGCCGTATCGGGGGCAGTTTTACCCCAAATGTTGGATAAATTTGGCGCGGATGCAGTGGTGCTGAATGCCAGTGTGAATAAAACGGCGATGTCAATCACTGACCGCGAAGGACTACTGACTCAGTTAGGTCATGTAGTGGAAGCATTGAAAGCTAACTTTGGTGTGCAAGTATCGGCTAATGGGGAACAGCTGATTTTAGTTGATGAATCAGGCTTCCCAATTCGTGGGGAAATGTTAACAGCACTGATGGTGGACATGATTTTGACGGCTAACCCCAGAGGAACGGTAGTAGTACCAGTTCATGCTTCCAGTGCTATTGAACAAGTCGCCCGCCGCCACGATGGCAAAGTGATTCGCACCAAAGCCAACCCTACAGCTTTAATGGAGGCTTGTCAGACAAATCAAAATGTGGTATTAGGAGGTAGTGGAGAGACTGGTTTTATTTTCCCGCAACTGCATCCGGGATTTGATTCCATGTTCTGCATTGCGAAGATAATTGAGATGTTGACTATACAGGAGCGATCGCTTGCTACTGCTCGATCAGAATTGCCCCGTGTAATTCACAAAACTTATACAGTACGCTGCCCGTGGACAGCCAAGGGTGCTTTGATGCGTTACTTGGTAGAAACTCACCCAGCCCAAAATTTAGAACTCATCGATGGAGTGAAAGTTTGTCAACCCTATGATGACAGTTGGCTATTAGTTTTACCAGATGCCAGCGAACCACTGGTGCATTTGTATGCAAATAGCAACGATCGCGATTGGGTAGATGAGACGATCAGAAACTACCGCAGCCGTGTCCAGACGTTTGTGGAAAGACAACAAGAATATCAACCCGCCGAAGTGTAATTTGTAATTTGTAATTCGTAATTCGTAATTCGTAATTGAATTCTTTAATTACGAATTATTTTAATAATGGTATCGACAAGAAATAATCGTTAGATAGGCATCTTCCACCGCATAAACTAAACGATTTGTATCATCAATTCGCCGCGACCAAAATCCAGCTAAATTTTCCCGTAGAGATTCTGGCTTACCTATACCCTCAAAAGGCATCCGCATCGTCTCCTCAATTAGTTTATTGATTCTTTTGAGTGTCTTCTTGTCTTGCACTTGCCAGTAAAGATAATCAGCCCAAGCCTCATCCGTCCATGCCAGCATTCTAGTCAATCTATTCCCCTACCAATGCCAATGATTGATTGATCACACGGTCAGATAAATACATTCCACAGAGGCGCAATTGTTCTAAAACTGGACGTGCAGCAGGAATTACGCCTCGTTGTTTGGCAGTAATAACAATGCCTAATGTCCCTCGTACCGGAATTCCCAAAGTGGCAGCACAACGACGGGCTGCTAAATCATCTAGAATTACTTCCGTTCCAGGATTTACATAACCCCAGGTCAGTACGGCTGACTCACCTTGACCTAAATCCCAGTTTTGAATCACATTCGGGACTGGTGGTGTTTCTTGTACAACCAACCAAGCAGTATTATTGAGTGCCACTACTGTTACATCTATTTCCCCATACGCCTGAATTTCTACGGCTACAGCATCAGGAACAATAATTGATGATCCCATTAGGAGCAACAAATCAAGAAAGCCGCCCTTCGTCAAAAAAATTAGTGGGGATGTGTTGATAGCAGGAAGTTCAGCCACGGTTTAACTCGCGCTGCAAATCATCAAAGTCAACAGCAAAGACATCCACTTGTTCACGGGCTAGGACGGCTAGAAAGTCTCGGCGGTTTAACCCAGCAACTGAAGCTGCTTTCTCCATTGAGATTTCCTGCTTTTGATACCAGTAGATAGCAGCAGCGAGGCGCATATCACGCACAAATTCTTCTGGACTCAGGCGACGGGCGCTAAATACTTCTTCTGGCAGGTTAATCGTGACTGATGACATAATTTATGTCCTAAATTGCTGCGGTTTCTCGCTGCATTAATAATATCAGTTATCAATCCTGCCAGAATGCCGGAAATTGGGAATTTCGATACCCCAGTGAATGCTTCGGATATCACCCTGAAGTTATTGGCCAATCTTCCAAGCAATATCTGAAAACCGCCTTTTTTTCTATGGGCATGGGCAATGGATTGGGTGGTGGCTGAATAACTGTGATAAAAACTATTCAGCCCAGTAGAAACACCGAAAAACAGATATCAATGAACCAGTTACCTAAATTGGGAAATTTTTCATGTGTAGAATTGGTGAGGCGCTTGTCTTGCCTTTGCCAGTAAAGATAATCAGCCCAAGCCTCATCCGTCCATGCCAGCATTCTAGTCATTGGGCAAATCTCGTTCCACGGCTTTCCCTTGCTTAAATTGAGCAATAGAACGTTCCAAATGGGCTGCATTTGTTGGAGACTTCAGTAAATGCACAGTCTCCATCAGACTATTGAAAAACTCCAGCGACATCACCACCGCATCATCTGCATCTCGTCTGGTGATGATCGTATAGTCGGCATCTTCCGTCACCCGATCTAAAACCGTCTTCAGGCTATTTCTCGCCTCGCTAAAAGAAATGACTTTCATCTTGCGCGAACTTGTACTGTTTATTGTACAAGTGTAGCGTTTTCTTGAATTTGCATCCTGAAATACTTCATAAAAGTTTACTTTAGTTAAATAAAAATAATTATTAATAAGTCTGATACGATATCTTCAGGCTTATTGATATAGATATCCAACGTCACCGGATGAAATGGACTAAGCCTTAATGTTATTCCTTTGGCTTAAGCAATTGTTCTAAAATTCTCTCCAACCTTTCTACAGCAGCATTAGTTGAGACTTGATTATCTCGTAATTCAAATATTACCCCGTCTAATACTGCATTTCGGGCTTTTGTAATCTCGATAAAATCATCTGTTTTCTCGATAAAATCATCTGTTTTCTCGACGAATCTATCAATTTTTTCACCCATAGATTGAACGCTTAGAGCTAATCCATCAAGCTGTCTTTGAGTCAAGTCTTGGCGTTCAACAAGTCGGTCAAGCCTACTGTTGGATGATTCGGCATAACTGGCTGTAGACACTAGTAATTGTTTTACAGTTTCTAGTTCATTTTCAACATTGTCTAATCGCTGTGTGTTGGTCATTTTGATAATAGTCTAATATTGATTGCTGACTACAGAGCGAATCTCAAACATATTACCCACATCGTAATATATTTGGTGTATGACTATTCACATAATCGATTAAATGCTGTTACTATTACGACATTTCCGAATTTCGTAGCTTTTTTAAACTCAGAGGGGAGGCAGTCCGTTGGGCGGCTTTGCCGACTTGTTCGCGCAGCGTCTCCGACAGGAGAAGGAACTGCCGTCGCGCTGAGGGAAACGCAGAGGGGCGCTGAGTTTTGCCCATTTTAAGCAACGCCATTTTTTGGAACTAATTAGTCAACTGTTCAGAAACTCCCCAAAAGCTGATAGCGTCAAACAAAGGAGAATATCATTGTGGACGTTACAGCTTGAAAACGCGCTCTAATTACTGGCTACTGCTGCCTTATATCCAACTCCAGTGGAAAACGATCGCCAAGGGACTTGTCGGTATCTTGGGATACGTACTAGCGACATTAGTGTTGATCAATCTCGCCGGGAAATTGGCAACTCCCTTTGCCCAAGGTAATGTAGTAGCGATCGCTCAAATAACTGGCAGCTGTGCCTTAGTCTTTCTTGTCAGAGGCTTGTTTCAGTCTATACAAGATATGTACATGGCGAAAGCTGCTTTGAGAGTTGCTTTTCATCTCCGCCAGCAAGTCTACGCCCATCTCCAAAAGCTAAATCTCAGCTATTTTGAAACGGCAAAAGCAGGTGATTTATCTTACCGCCTCACGGAAGATGTTGACCGCGTTGGCGAAGTGGTAAATAAAGGATTTCACGACTTTATCCCCTGCATTTTGCAGTTGGTAGCAATTCCGATTTACATGATTTACCTGAATTGGCAACTGACATTAGCAACAGTGATTGTTGCGCCACTGATGGGTATTTTAGTGGGTTGGTTTGGGGAACGGTTACGCAAGTATTCCTTAAAAAGTCAAAATCGCGTATCGGGTTTATCAGCCATCCTCTCAGAAGTTTTCAATGGTATTCGTTTGGTACAGGCTTTTGCTGCCGAAAATTACGAAATCGCCCGCTTTGGACATGAAGCAGAACGCAGTCTTAAAGCCAAATACTCAGCCGAACGCCTGAAAGCAATTCAGATTCCGATCATCGGATTTCTGGAAGCCTTAAGTGGGTTATCGTTACTGATTGTGGGAACGTGGCAAATTTCCCAAAATAACTTGACAGTGGCAAATTTTTTCAGTTATCTGGCGGCGGCGGCGCTGTTAATTGATCCCATTGGTCATACTACTAACAACTATAACGAATTTAAGCAGGGTGAAGCATCTGTTGACCGCGTTTTTGAATTGATGGCTATTCAGCCGACGGTGATCGAAAAAACAAATGCGATCGCTTTACCCCCAGTCAATGGCAAAGTAGAATATCGTCATATTTCCTTCGCCTATAAACCAGGTGAACCTGTATTAAAAGATATCAGTTTATTAGTATCGCCAGGTGAAGCGATCGCTCTTGTGGGTGCATCTGGTGCTGGTAAAACCACATTTGTCAATCTCCTCCCGCGTTTTTACGATCCCGAAGTTGGGCAAATCTTCATTGATGGTATTGATATTCGGGATGTCAAACTGCATAGTTTGCGGCGACAAATTGGGATTGTTCCTCAAGAAACCATCATGTTTTCGGGGACAATTGCTCAAAATATCGCTTTTGGACAAGATGTTTTTGACATCAAAGCAGTTAAAGAAGCCGCGAAAATTGCTAATGCCCATCAGTTTATTAGCCAACTGCCAGAGGGTTATCATACCTGGGTGGGTGAACGTGGGGTAAACTTATCTGGTGGACAAAGACAAAGAATTGCGATCGCTCGTGCTGTTCTGCTCAATCCCCAAATCTTGATTCTGGATGAGGCGACATCAGCCTTAGATTCGGAGTCAGAAGCACTGGTACAGGAAGCGCTGGAAAGATTGATGGAAAAACGGACAGTATTTATTATTGCTCACCGTTTATCAACAGTTAGGAGGTGCGATCGCATTTTAGTTATCGAACAGGGACAAATTGTCGAATCGGGAACCCACGAAGAATTATTAGCTCTAGAGCGTCGCTATGCGCGATCTTATGCCCAACAGTTTAGTTAGAGGCGAAGTTTCTTTCTCCCGCTTCATCTATCCAACATTTCTTCAATATCCATAAGTCAAATTCCGTATTAACTAACACGTATAAAAATATTAGCCAACTGCCAGAGGGTTATCAGACTTGGGTGGGCAATCGTGGGGTAAACTTATTTGGTAGACGAAGAGAAAGAATTGCGTAGGCGTAGCCCGCCGCAGGTCTTACCCTGAGCCTGCGCCGTACCACTTCGTGGAAGCAAGCTACGCGGAGCGTCTCCAAGAGTTGGGCATCGCTCGTGCTGTTCTGCTGAATCCCGAAATCTTGATTCTGGATGAGGCGACATCAGCATTAGATTCGGAGTCAGAAGCACTGGTACAGGAAGCGCTGGAAAGATTGATGGAGAAACAAACGGACAGTATTTATTATTGCTCACCGTTTATCGACAGTTAGGAGGTGCGATCGCATTTTAGTTCTCGAACAGGGACAAATTGTCGAATCGGGAACCCATAAAGAATTATTAGCCTTAGAGCGTCGCTATGCCCAGCAGTTTAGTTAAATGTGGCCACTCTGACAGAGTAAGATAATTCCGGGTTAGACCATAGCAATTAATTTTATTTATATGTAGTGGGTGAGAAGTGAAAGGAAAAAATAATCCCAAGAAATCTCAGCTGTTAAAACAGCCATTTGCTTTAGGAATCGGTGCGGCAGTAGTAGCTACAATTTTGGGAGCAATTTACTCCTCGGTTGTAAGTTTAACTCCTTTAAAAAATGATCATGATGTTGCTTTGCATCTGCCTGGTAGTTCCAAAAGTGTCACAGGTTTGATTCCTGCAACTCTAGATCATCCTGTGAATATTTTGATTCTCGGTATTGACAATTCTGGCCATCCCCACGAGAAAAATTTTACTCCTGCCGAGGCATTAGCAGGCAATAGCGATACTATCCTACTAGCCCAAATCATGCCAGATTCTCATTCGATTAATATACTATCTATTCCCAGAGATACTCTCGTTCGATTGTATGGAGTTGGTGTAGATAAAATTAATGATGCAAACGTGCGTGGTGGAACAAAACAAGCAGCCCAAAGTGTAAGTCAGCTATTAGATGGTGTATCAATTGATCGTTATGTGCGCCTGGATACAGAAGGTTTTATTCATTTGGTAGATGCCATGGGAGGAGTTGAAGTTAATATTCCCAAAAAAATGGATTATGTAGATCATTCACAGAACCTCAGCATACACTTTTTAGCGGGTCTACAAAAGTTAAGTGGGCAGCATCTAGAAGAATACATCCGTTTTCGTCATGATGCTTTAGGTGATATTGGTCGAGTGCAGCGACAACAACAAGTTCTTAAAGATATCCTACTTACACTGCTTCAGCCACAAACTATTACTAAATTACCTCAAATTTTAAAGGTAGCTCAAGATAATATAGATACTGATTTATCTATTAATGAAATGTTAGCCATAGCTCAAACTCTAGGTCAAAGTAATCACCATAATTTTATTCTCCTGCCAGGGCGTTTTAGTGAAAAAAGTGAATACAATCTTAGCTACTGGATTTCTGACCATAAAGCTACTAGCAAAATTCTCCAACGTTATTTTAATTTTAATAATGTAGAAGTAAAAGAAGAGGACAAAAATTTAGTAGTGCCGCAAGGGATGAAAATTTTTCTCCAGAACGCAACTACACAACACGAAGCTGTAGGAAAAGTCACCTCCTTACTCGAAAAACGCGGTTTTAGAAATATTTTTCTTTCTAGTCATGAAATTGATACTAATATAGACTCTGCTCAAAAAACCAGAATTATTGCTCAACATGGAAATCCTGAAGCAGCTAATGCAGTTCAAAAAGCTCTTGGTGTCGGTGATGTAGAAGTTGCTTCTTTAGGAGATATTGCATCTGATGTCACTGTTGTCATCGGCACAGATTTGACTAGTTCCATTTCTGAAAATAATTCTACTTCTATCAGACAGAATTTGGGATTACATACTAGTACAGCACGGCGGAAATCCAACTACCATCTCAATTAACCAGAGTAGGGGCAATTCATGAATTGCTCCTACTCAAACCTCTCGGCAAACGCATCTAAATATTGACAAGAAAGCAGGGGGGCAAGGGAAAAAAATGATTTTCGTTACAAGCCTTGCCCGATGATAACTATCTCCTAGACTGAATTGCCTTGATTAACTCATAAAAAGGTTGCCAATTATCTTCCTGAGCAATTGCTTCCCAAATAGATTCAATCTTACAGCTATTTATCAGGTAAATAGACCACGCGGTAGGGGCACAGCATTGCTGTGCCCCTACGACAGATGTGGTTCAAATACATGAAAACTGCTGTAAGTTGACACGTATGCATCTTGCCCGCCCCGAAATATAAGGGACGGGCAAGATGCCCATCCCACAAAACTAGCAAAATCATCCCGCAAATATGCAACGCCAAAACTTGAAAAAGTCGAGGAAAAATGGGTAACGAGGTATGCGTGACAAGCACCAAATCATTCAGGAGCCGTGTGAAGGGAAACTTTCAAGCACGGTTTTAAAGACCAACGGGGTTGGTGACAACCTCGTTGAGTTTAATTCCCCACCTTCAAGGTACTCATTCGGTGGGGAGTGTCAATAGCAAGCTATTCATCGTTGGCAAAATCCAGAACCAATTTTGGGTTTACCAATATCTATTCACTCAGCGTGTATTGGTGTTTATCAGTGGTTCTTTAACTCTATTGTTTGTGGTGGGTTCCCAGCAGCATAAATCTCCCACATCGCAAAATAGGCTTGTTCTAGATTGCGGGTGAAACGTGGTGTATCAAATAGGGGGTAAGTGGTACGATTTTGTGCTAATCTCTGTTTGATTTCCGGCAATGCTGTAGGGGAATGTGCTAAATGTATGGCTAATTGCTCATATTGCTCTAAGTTATTAGTGATTAAGTCTGGTAAACCAACTGCTGTCAGCAAACTAGCAGCAACACGAGAAGCAAAGGTTTTTCCTATACAAGTAATAATTGGTAAACCTGCCCATAAAGCATCACTAGCAGTAGTGTGAGCATTATAATATAGAGTATCTAGAAATAAGTCTGCTAATTGATGTCTGGCTAAATGTTCTGCTTTGGGGTGATATTGGGCAAAAATTAAGCGATCGCTATTAATCCCCCACGCTTGAGCTTCTCTTTTAAGATTATCCTCAGCAGCCGGGAATCTGACAAGTAACCACAGCACACTACCCGGAACTGCGGCGAGAATTCTCATCCAAACATCGAAAATCTGCGGTTCAATTTTATAGTTGTTATTGAAGCAGCAAAAGACAAAACCCGACTCTGGTAAACCATACTCAGAACGAGTCACAGGTGTAGAAGCGATCGCTTGTTGATCATCGTTAACTTGATAGCTGTGGGGTAAGGTGACTAACTTCTCGCTAAAACCATCAGCAAATTCTGGCGGTGTGACTACAGGATCACCAATAATATAATCGATAAATTCAGCGCCCATCGTTCCCGGATAGCCCAAATAGCTGACCTGAATGGGAGCAGGTCGTAAAGCTAAAATAGCGCTGCGAGAACCAGCAGTGTAACCTTTGAGATCGATTAATATCTGAATGCCATCATCATAAATCTGGCGGGCGCTTTCTTCTATAGATAAAGTCGTAATATCTCGGAAGTGTTCGCAGTTAGCAGCGATGTGCTGGCGGTATTCGCTATTGTCGTCTGTGCCGAAAGAGTAAGCAAATATCTCAAAATTAGCCTGATCGTGCAGGTTAAATAAGCTTTTGATCAGATGACTGGTAGCATGGTTGCGGAAATCATTGGATAAATAGCCAATGCGTAGCCGCCCAGTCAAGGAACGGGAATGAGTAAAATTGAGAGATTGCTGTACCCATTGTTTCTGGATATTTTCGCCGTGTGTACGAGCGATTTTTAGCAAAAAAGTCCTCTCCCAAGGCTTGTATATGGTATCAAAAGGGCCGATTGTTGTCGGTTTTGCGTTCTCAACCTCCTGGAGAGTTTGTTCCCAGATGCGGGTTAAATCAGACTGACGACTACGCCAATCGCAAGTCATTTCTTTGAGGTAAAACAGGTAATTGAAGGCTTCAGCCGAGTCTGGTTGCAGTTCTAAAACCTTTTCAAATATTACCCTAGCTTCATCTACTTGACCTTGAGTAGTCATCGCCAAAGATATCAGTGCTGACCCCAAGCGGTTATAAGCTTTAATATAGTCTCGTTTGTGGTCAACAGCCGCACGATAACAAGCGATCGCACTTTCTAAATTCTCTTGCGCCTCTAATACAATCCCCAGATTCAGATAAGCATCTGGATAATTGGGATTTTTTTGTAAAGCCTCCTGAAACTTAGCTGCTGCTGCTGATAGCTTACCTTGCATTTGCCAAGCTAAACCGAGATTATGGTGAGCAAAAGCATAGTTCGGGTTACTGAGAATTGCAGATTGAAAATAAGCGATCGCTTTTTCTAAATTTTTCTGGGCTACGCAGACAATACCCAAATTATTTTGTGCTTCTGCATATTTAGGATTAATTGTCAATGCCTGTTGGTAAGCCAAAACAGCTTGGTCAGTTTGTCCTTGACTGTCCATAATTACCCCCAACTGATACCAAGCGGGAGCATATTGGGGATATTGGCTAATTATTTGTTCGTATAAAGCGATCGCCTCTGTCAATTGTAGTTGTGTTTGTAAAGCTAATGCTTGTTGATAAAGCTGTTCTATGGCTGGAAATTGCTGCGGTTGGGTTGACCATAACCAATCAGAATTAGACCAGTCTCGACTTTGAGGTATGATTGCAGAGATAATTTCATCTTGATCTGCGTTGTTAGTAAATTCTTGTATAGGCGATAGTACATTTCCCCCAATTAGCGGCGAACGTGGATCAAGGGTAATCATCTGCTGAATCTCCTCAGTATGGAATCCCAACGCCTGTGGGCGAGAGACTCCTGATAACACCTGCACATCATAAAGTTCCGTCACCTCTCCTTCTAGACGTAGCCAGTGGACAACTTGGCCAGTTTTCAAATCAATCACCATCAATCCACAGCGTGGTTCAGTATTTTTACTGGCTAAATTCTCATCCAGTTTTAAACCAGAAAAAGTTTTGTCACGGGGTTTAGATAAGCCGACAATGGCATAATCGCCACTAAATGCCAAACCACGCAGAAAACCGGGACAAAAAGCAATAGGCTGAAATATTCCATCAGTATCGATATAGCCAAATTCCCCCGTGCCAGCATTCAGCAACCACAACTTACCCTGATAAAATCGTGGAGCGTGGGGCATAGATAAACCCCTAGCAATCACCTGATCAGATTGAATATCAATAATACAGCCGCCGCCTTGTCGCTTGTCCCGCCAACCATCCACTACATCCGATTCACCACAAAGGGTAACATAGCGGGGTTTCCCGTCCACCATCGCCAAACCATTTAGGTGACAGCGATCCTCATCTACCAAACTAGAAATAAACTGAGGTTTCCATAAAGGAATACAACTATGGCGATCGCTCACCGTTGCCAGACAATTTAAGATAGTACTGATAAAAACAATGCGTTCATTATCAGCTTCCACCGCCAAATCATGAATATCTAAATCCCCAGTAGTATAAGCAATGCGGGGAATATAAAGCTTGTCATAACCATCATAAAGTTGTCCTGGAGTTAGCACATTGTCCAACTGCCAGACTTGGGATATAGAACTGAGATAAATTCGTTCTGGGGTAGCATATAACCCCATTGCGCGGTCAAAAACGCGCTCAAATCCCGATAATTGTCCGTAGGTGTTCACCCCTAACAGCATGAGGCGCGAACTTTGATAGGTAGAGAAAGCCAGACTAATTTGCTGAGATTGCAGCCAGTCGATGAAATGACGCGAAACCAGTATTTCTACAGGGAGAGGAGCTTTAGTGGTGGATTGTACGATCATTGGCAAAAATATAATTTTTTGACACTAGGGGTATTCATCGCTAGAATGTTGGGCGTTCAGTTACTAACTATACATATATAAACATTCAAGTCAATAGCTATGTAAAATTCACTAGAACACTTCTTGCCCCCGCAAGCCTACTGAGGGGCTACCAAATGCCCGACTTCTTAAAGAAGGTGACAATTCAGGTCATGTGGAAAAGCTAACGATTGACCTAACCCCGGAGCAAGCTTCCCGATACGGGAAGGGGGGAAATTCAAAGTCTCTCTCATACAACGAGAGAGAAATAGAAATGAGGTTTTCCAGATACCGTGAAAAGTCAGCTTTAAGAAGTCGGGGATCTGACCACCAAGTGATTTTACTGAAAACTTACGCAAACAATAGCCGAAAAGAGTGATTTTTAGGTAGTGGCAATTCATGAATTGCCACTACTATAAACCCCATCTAAGTTGAGAACCGTAGTTTTCGCCCTCACCCTAAATCCCTCTCCCATATCTGGGAGAGGGACTTTGAAATTCTGGCTCCCCTTCTCCCATATTTGGGAGAAGGGGTTGGGGGATGA
>NZ_JBTYKD010000171.1:0-7669 GCF_054880495.1 Nostoc sp. | reverse complement strand
GAACCATACCAAGCAGGAATACCTAAAGGAAGTATGTGATCTTGCAATACTTGGATTAAAGTAAATGATGGTTCATCCCCAAGACTACAATTAGTGCATTGCCCAAAGATAAAACCCGCAATTTGATTAAGTATTCCAGCAGTTTTTAACTGCGTCAGCATCCTATCTATACGGTAAACATCCTCGTTAATTTCTTCTACAAACAGAATGCTTTTGTTCCAGGAAGGTAGATAAGGTGAACCTACCATCGCTGATAGCACTGATAAGTTTCCACCCACAAGTTTACCCCTCGCCTTTCCCGGTGCGATTATCTCCACCCGCACTTCGCTAGGGTTGAGATTTTGCATCGTCACCGCTTCACCATTAAATAAGAGGCGCTGGAAGTAATCCACTGTAAATTGATTCCAAGTAGACGTGGCAACTGGCCCATGAAAAGTAATCAAATGACTACGGGCATTAATTGCCAACAACAGCGTTGTAATATCGCTGTATCCCATGATAATTTTCGGATAGGAGCGGATTAGCGAGTAATTTAGTAAGGGTAAAATGCGATTACAACCCCAACCACCACGCATGGCAATAATTGCTTTTATGGAGCGATCGCTAAACATTGAGTTTACATCATCAGCGCGATCGGCATCTTTACCCGCTAAATAGCCGTAACGATCTAAAATATGCTCCCCTAACTTGACTTTTAACCCTAATTGTGTAATTGATTTTCGCGCTGCTTCGATGTCTTTGGTGTCAACAATACCCGCAGGGGCGATTAATCCGACGGTATCCCCCACTTGCAGGCGGGGCGGCTTGCGGATGGTGTTTGGAGATGGCTTACCTTGGGCAATAAATCCTGGTATCTGGGTGGCTAAGGTAGCTAGTCCACAGGTTCGGAAAAATTGCCGACGCTTAATAGTCATAATTCATCAGAACATCCCCGAAACTAAGACTTTCATGTATTTGAACCATATCTGTCGTAGGGGCACAGCAATGCTCATTGGTGTCAACTTAACCTAGAAGTTAGGCAAGGCATGCTTTCGAGGTTTGACCCTCACAAGAACAGCCCCTCTCCCAATTTTGGGAGAGGGGAGCAAATTCTCTAGTTCCCCGAATCCCAACTTGGGATTCAGGGTTAGGGGATGAGGGCAAAACGTCTTCTCAAAGCAGCTTTTTTCTTAAGTTGACACGCATGAGCTTTTTCTGTGCCCCTACCGCGTGGTCTATTTACCTGAAAATAGATATAAGATTCAGATTCTCACCTTAACGCGCTCATATTTTATCATGAAGATCACAACCTTATTGAGGCATTGAGGATGATGAAGCTGAAGAGCAAACCCAAATCAGCTTTTGTTCAATCTTTTAGCGGCATGACGCTGAGTATCATAACTGTAATCGGTCTATCACCATTAGTGTTAGCGGTTCCGGCAAAAGTTTCTTTGCAACCACAAAAACTAGCACAGTTATCAAACACAGATACACCAGAGCGATCGCAACTCCTGCAACAAGCCAATGCTTTATTGAATCAGGGAGACTTGACAGGTGCTGAGGGAAATTTACGCAAATTCATTAAAAAATCCCCAGAAGACGCCTTCGCACACTTTCAACTGGGAAACGTGCTTTTTCAGCAAAAGAAACCAGAAGAAGCAATTAGCTCTTATCGAGAAGCGATTCGCCTCCAGCCAAAATACGCTCTAGCTTACAATGCGATCGGTATTGTTTATGCTAGCCAAAGTCGCTGGCAAGAAGCTATTACTGAATATCAAAAAGCTTTAGAAATTAATCCCAATTATGGCGAAGCCATGACTAATTTTGCACTGGGATTGTGGCAAACGAATAAACGAGACGAGGCTTTATCTTCTTTACAGAAAGCTTTAAATATTTTCAAAGCACAGAATAGAGATGAAAAAGTTAACCAAGTCGAACGAATCATGCGAGATATCAAAACTGCTGATCAGCCTGGTGTTTCATGAAAATCATCTGATTTACAATCCACCAAACAACGAATGGGCAAACAAAGCGGCTTGAGTGCGATCGCGCAAATTCAACCGACTCAAAATATTGGTAACATAATTTTTAACAGTATTTTCTGAAAGAAACAGCGATTCGGCAATTTCCCGGTTATTCGCTCCACAAGCAATTAACCGCAATACATCTAATTCTCTGGGTGTAAGTTGCGCCAATTCTGGACGGGGTTCCACAGACGGCACAGGTGCGGCAATCGGCATGAGTGCTTTCTCAAACAATCCCGGGCCGAGTAGGGTTTGTCCCTTGTAGACGGAGCGAATTGCTAACATGAGTTCATCTGGTTCGGTGTCTTTGAGCAAATAGCCCTTTGCACCCAGCCGCATCGCCTGGGAAACATATTCATCATCATCGAAGGTGGTGAGGACGAGAACCTTAATCTCAGGATAATCTTGAGCGATCGCCTTTGTTGCCGCAACTCCATCCATTACGGGCATCCTGATATCCATTAGCACAATATCGGGTTGTAGTGCGGCAATCTGTTCGAGCGCCCGTTGCCCATTCTCCGCCTCACCGATTACCTGCATTTCTGCATTCGACTCAAGCATACTCTTAAGTCCCTGGCGAATCAGATGCTGATCGTCAACTAATAAAATCCGAATCATAGTTAAAACACCAACAGCTTTGATAGTGGCAAAGAAACATAAATACAACAACCTGTTCCTAATTGACTGTGGAGACTCAATTGAGCGCCCAGTGCAACCGCGCGTTCTCGCATCCCTTGTAGCCCAAAGCCAGTTGTATTTTGAGTGGGATTAAACCCTTTTCCATTATCTTCGATTGACAGATGAATCATTCCAGCGTGAGCCAGCAGTCCCACGCTGACACTCGTCGCCTGGGCGTGTTTGCAAATATTTGTCAACGATTCTTGCACAATGCGGTAAAGCGCTGTGTTTACTTCTGTTGGTAAAGTCTGCGGTAGCTCAATTTTACAGGACGGTTCAATACCTGTGGTTTGCTGAAAATCAGTCAGCAGCTTTTCAATAGCTGATTTGAGAGATTGCCCTTGCAAAGGATTTGAACGCAAAACAGAAAGCGATCGCCGAATTTCTAGCAGCGCCTCAGCCCCCTGTTGCTTTGCCTGTTTGAGAAATGTTAATGCTTTGTCATTATTTGATTGCCAAAATAACAGAGTATTATTAATCTGAATGGTTTGGGCGGCGAGAGTGTGTCCCAACCCATCATGAATTTCGCGGGCAATTCGGTTGCGTTCCTGCAAGGTTGCCTGATCTTCAATCCGTAGCGCATACTGGCACAGCTGTTGATTGATGATCTCTAATTGTTGATGGGCAATTTCTAACTGCTCTCGACTTTGGCGCTCTGCAAGCAGGGCATTAATTAATAATAAAGCGAATACTAACGTTAAGCCAAACAATAAGATATTACTTAATCGCCAATCCCAGGACATGGCAATCACCTTATCTCGCATAAAATTCTCAGGTGCAATCGGTCTTGACAGAAGCACTGTTGTATAAGAAAACAGAGATAAACCTAAGACAATCAACTGTCCCGATTGCTTAAATATCAGACAACTCCGCATCACCAGTACCAGACACAGCAGGAAAACTGAGCGAGGAGATAAAATATGTTCAGTCGCTGGCAGCAAAATTAAAACGAATTCCAGGGCTGTATAAAGTAATTTTGTTTCCAGCTTCACCATTGGAAGTCTCAAGCCGATTAAGCTGAAGGTGGCGATCGCCAGAACTCGTAGCAGCAACCACCAGGACAACTGAAACGGCAGCAGAACTTCCATGAATACTGCCGTGGCTAATAACAGCCACTCTAGGTAAAGCAACAAACGGAACGATGGGTAGGTAAAGCGAACCATAGAACTGTTCCAACTCAATGGACTTTGTGGCAAAACCATAGGTATTTTCATAATTTTATCGGGAAATATTAAAGAAGTCGGAAGTCGGAAGTCGGAAGTCGGAACTACAGTTTTGTAACGGGGATTTGGAACAAGACTTACGGCTTACTTGTTGCCGTTCTACTTAAACCCACCGAATTAGTTAAACAACTTCTTATATAACGAATCTGTCTCTAGTAATGATAGAGCCGTTTCGACTGATTAACTATTTCTAAGTTAGGAAAAAAGTCACAATAACTTGAGTACTTTTTTCCTGGTAAGGTTAGGAATTCTAGCTCATGCACAAACCCATCCCAACTTTTAAGATTAGCTGGTGTAAGTAAATCAGCAACTTTTCAAACAGTCATAAAGCGAAATTGAGTGATAACTGTGGTATTAAATACAACCAAAAAAGAGAAGCAAATGATTAGAAAACAGATAATTTTACCAACCCTTCTACTTGCAACTATCCTCATTGGAGGAATCACAGGTTGCACCGGTTCTAAGTCTCCAGATGTGTCTCAAGGGGGCGACTCTGGGACGACAAAGGTATCTGATACAACAAATTCTCCGGCATCGAATACGCCAGGACGCGCCGAGAAGCGTGAAGCAGTTCGCAAGCAAGTTGAGGCAGTTCTAACCCCAGATCAGGTAAAGCAATTGTCAGCGAAATTGCAACAAGGTGAAAAAATGCGTAAAGCAGTATTGAGCCTGAATCTTACGGCTGAACAAAAGACTAAAATTCAGGAGATTTTTAAGACTGCCTATCCCCACCGTCCAGGACAATCTCAAAATAATTCCTAGTAGTTTTATCAAAACATAATTCAGGAATCAGTCGTCACACGAAAGCCATGAATTATGTACGATTGGGGGTATTCAGTCCCCCACTGATTGTATTCTATATTCTGTATTCTTCTTCAATAGCTAAAGTATGTTCAAGCAAAAATTGCTCATCAAGATAGAAATCGCCGTTATAGCAGCAATCCTGACAGGAAGTAGTTTCTACGCTTCTAAAGCTTTAGGAAAACCCCAAGCTGCCCCCCAAAAACTTGTGGATCAGGTGTGGCAAATCCTTGATGAAAATTATGTTGATGTCACCTTTAACCATCAAGATTGGAAAGCAATTCGCCAGCAATATATTAATCGCTCCTATAGTTCCAAAAAACAGGCTTATGGGGCGATTCAAGAAATGGTGGCTAAATTAGGCGATCGCTACACAGTGTTTTTCGACCCCGATGAATACCAAGCTCTAAATAACGACCTTTCTGGCAATCTCAGTGGTGTCGGGCTGGAACTGGGAGAGAATGAGAAAACTCAAGCCTTAACCGTTATCGCCCCAATTGAAGGAACGCCTGCTTTTAAAGCGGGTATTTTGCCCGGCGATGTAATTATCCAGATTAACAGTCAAATAACTCAGGGAATGAAAATTGAGGATGCCGTTAAGCGGATTCTCGGCCCGGTAGGAACTAAGGTAGTACTCACGATTCAACGGGGCAATAAATCGCAAATTTTCAAACTTACCCGCGCAAATATTGCGATTCATCCTGTAACTTACAATGCCCGAACAACGACATCAGGTAAGATTGGTTACATTACTTTGCCAGAGTTTACCCAAACAGCCGCCGTAGAGATGCATCGGGCAATTCAAGCATTAGAAAAACAGCAGGTGCAGGGCTACGTTTTGGATCTGCGTTCCGATCCAGGTGGACTGCTGGATGCGAGTTTGCAAATTGCCAGTATGTGGTTGAAGCAAGGGGCGATCGTGTCTTTGGTAAATCGAGACAAAGTTAAAGATAGCTACAATGCGACGGGACATCCTCTCACCGACAAACCCTTAGTCATACTGGTGGATAAAGGATCTGCTAGCGCCAGCGAAATTCTATCGGGAGCGCTGCAAGATGATAATCGCGCCCGGTTAATCGGGACTCGCACCTTCGGCAAAGGTTTAGTTCAATCCGTAGAGCCACTGGGGGATGGTTCGGCGCTGAAACTCACGATCGCCAAATACTACACACCAAAAGGTCGAGATATCAATCATGTCGGTATTGCACCAGATATTACTGTGGAATTAACTGAGGCACAACAAAAAGCATTAGTGGAGAATCGAACCTTGGGGACATTAGCTGATCCTCAGTATGCTAGCGCCGTTGCTGACCTGAATAAATTGATTCAGTCTGAGGCTAATCATCTAAGTTTAAAGCGTGGAAAATAAGTCAGAACTTACGCAAAATTGTCTCAAAAACCTGATTTATCGTAGTGGTAATTCATGAATTACCACGACTTCAGAACTTTTTTGCGTAAGTGCTGTAAGTATAGCTATTCACCAAACAGTGGACATCACTAGACATCTAGTACTGCCACTGAACAGATAGCCAGCTTAAGCGAAAGCTACGTTTTGAGGGTCATGATACCTACAGGTGCTTTCCAGCTTGTAGCTCTGTCGTCAACCATTAAATATCCCTAATTGGTTAAGGAAGTGTGGTTGATTTAACAAGCCCTCAAAACATTAGCGAGGAAAACATAACCCCAGTAATGGGAGGACAAAATGTCTAATTTCGTATTTGTACTTGACACCAACAAACAACCATTAAACCCAATTCCGCCAGGACAGGCAAGACGATTATTGAACCTACAACAAGCGGCTGTATATCGCCGTTACCCATTCACGATTATCTTGAAATACGCGCTTGGTAATCCTGAGATAGAACCACACCAATTAAAAATAGATCCAGGCTCAAAAGTAACTGGGTTAGCAATTGTGCAGGGTGAGAAAGTTATCTGGGGTGCGGAGTTAACCCACCGTGGACAACAAATAAAAAATGATTTGGAATCGCGTCGTGCCATCAGGCGTAACCGTCGTAACCGCAAAACCCGTTACCGTAAGCCTCGTTTTTTCAACCGCACTAGGAAACCGGGATGGTTGCCACCAAGCCTTAACTCTAGGGTTGAAAACATCCAAACTTTGGTTAATCGCATAACTCGATATGTACCGATTACAGGGATATCCCAAGAGTTGGTTAAGTTTGACCTCCAAGCGATGCAGAACCCTGAAATATCTGGGAAAGAATATCAACAGGGAACTCTCGCTGGCTTTGAAGTTAAAGAGTATTTACTTCAAAAGTGGGGCAGGAAGTGCGCTTACTGTGGTGTTGAAAACGTACCTTTTGAGATTGAGCATATATTAGCCAAAAGCCGAGGTGGGAGCGATGGCGTCTCAAACTTAACTCTTGCTTGTCATGATTGCAATCAAGCAAAAGGAAACGGAGATATCAAGGACTTTTTAGCCAAAAAGCCTGATATTCTATCCCGTATTTTGAGGCAAGCTAAACTCCCACTTAAGGATGCAGCAGCAGTAAATTCAACCCGTTGGGCATTATTTAACAAACTCAAGCAAACAGGCTTACCAGTAGAAACTGGGACGGGTGGCAGAACGAAATATAACCGAGTTAGGCTATCAATCCCGAAAACACATTGGCTAGATGCGGCTTGCGTGGGAATAGTAGAGATCCTACAAATTCTCACCTCACAACCTCTGTCAATCATTGCTAAGGGATGGGGTAA
Organism: Nostoc sp.; assembly: GCF_054880495.1. Lineage (NCBI taxonomy): Bacteria > Bacillati > Cyanobacteriota > Cyanophyceae > Nostocales > Nostocaceae > Nostoc > Nostoc sp. The sequence goes on along the minus strand of NZ_JBTYKD010000171.1, from coordinate 246 downwards.
TCGTCAAATGTGTGCGCCTAACAAGTACGGCTTTCCTGCTCGGCATAGAACGCGATGCAAGACTTTCTTCGGTTTCCAGACTGGGGACATGGTAAGGGCAATCCTTCCAACAGGGAAGTTTGCAGGCGCTCATGTTGGTAGGCTGACCGTCCGAGAAAGCGGGGTTTTTGAAATGAGGACACTGATAGGCAAAGTTAGCCCTGTTCGGCACAAGTACTGTCAGTCAATTCACCGTAACGATGGATA
>NZ_JBTYKD010000170.1:0-7851 GCF_054880495.1 Nostoc sp. | reverse complement strand
CCTGTAGGATTTTCAATGATGATGAAACTGGGGCGACCGTCGGCAATGCACCGCAAGGCTTCAAACCAGAGTTTTGATTCTGGGTGTTCAAGTCCGGTTCCGTTTCCTGCAATGCTAGTGCCGGTGCAAGGGAAGCCGATTGTATAGAGGTTGAATTCTCCAGACTTTGGGCAATAATCTTTGATGTCGCTGTGGATGGAGATATTGGGAAATCTGTAACTGAGTACTGCTTGAGCGTCGCGGTTATTTTCAATGAAGAATTCAGTTTTGATAAGGTCAGACGCTCCTGCTGCCTTAATTCCGAGGTCAAAACCTCCGATTCCTGCGAAGAAACTGGCGTGTTTAAGTTGCATTCTGTCGCCTCCTTTTCCTCTAAGAATTCTTGATAACCGTAAGCCTGTATTTGCTTTGGGGTATATTCGCCCAAATGCCCATTTTCCCAAGTAATACCGATTTTCTTGTTTACACTCGCTACTACCCCGCGTTGATTGGCTGGGGTAATAATGCGATCGCCCACAGCCCATTTCTTAGAGGAGATTTTACTCATCTTTTTTACCTACTAAGTAAGATTCATTCATCGCCTTCCACTCTTGGGGGCTAATGGCCTCAATTTCAGCCTTACGCTGTTGCACTTCTCGTTCATCATTTGAAGTGCGGTTTGCAACTGCAAGACTGTGAGCTTGAGCAATTTGACCAGTTGCAATATCAAGTTGCTTTTTATACTTCTCAAATTGCTGCTCCGTGGTTTTTTTCCAACCATCACGAGCGATCGCATCCAATTTTTTGCAGATGTAGAGGTCAAATCGTAAATCTAACACTCCGTATTCTTTGAGATGATAGTTGTCAAACTTATTACACCCTTGACAAACCGGGATGCGATCGCGGTTGTGGTCGTAGTCGGGAATTATCAGACTGACCAGATGAGCCTGGATTTGACCTGTATCTTGGCAGCAAAAACAATGCCATCTAGGTTGCCAAATTTCTTTATCCTCAACTTCATTGGGGAGAATTGGCGATCGCTCAAAGGTTGGGAGGTCTGTCATGATTCCTCCTTGAGCCAACTAAACTGCTTGGTTTCCTTGCACCACTTTACAAACTCTATTTTTTCCTTGTCAGACGCGAATTGCAGGGGGTTGCCCGTTTCCTCGATGATGGCTAGCCAATCACGGGTTCGCGGGTCGGTTTCCCATTTTGCGGATTGTGCCGGGGAACTTTGTCCTTTGGACTTATACCACTGACTACGCAGTTCATCAAAGTTCTTCTCGATCCAACGCTGCGGAAGTTGGGGAGGATTGGGTAACTGGGCTGCCTTCTTCTTACCAAAATCTAAAAAACTCTCTCTCTCGCTATCTGAGAGAGAGTTTAAATAAGTCTTATTAATCTTATTGATATGAGGGCTGCTGGAATCATTGTTTGGTAAGGGTTTGAGAGGGGTGGTGGCGATCTGTGTGTCGCCGTTGGCGATCCTAATGTCGCTAGAAACGATCTGTGTGTCGCCGTTGGCGATCCTAATGTCGCTAGAAACGATCTGTGTGTCGCCATTGGCGATCCTAATGTCGCTAGAAACAATCTGTGTGTCGTCAGAGCCTAATCTTGATGAAGCCCCGTGTACTGCCTTTTTGTACTTGAACTTAGTAATTTCAATTTCAATTAGTTGCAACTCTTGCAGCTGCTTAACTGCCCGTTGAACTGTACGCCTTGTTATTCCCAGCCGCTCGGAAAGTTGAGCTGTGTCTATCTCCATAACGGAATTAGGGAAGGGATTAAGGGTCATGAGATAGAGATACACTCTTAGTTCAGCATCTTTGAGTTCAGCATTGAGCCGGAGGAATTCATCGTGCGTTAAAGGATAATGAGTAGATTTAGACATTACTCATTACCTCCATCTTGTGACTCTAGTAAGTAGCCTTTATCTACAAGCTCTTTTAGGGCGCGACTTATGGTTTGCCTGTGAACTATGCGCTCTGGTTTCGACAGCAGACGAGCTATTTCGCCGCAATTAATCTCTATTCCTTGGTTATATGGGTCATTGGTACGGATGTAGTACAGTACATCTCGTTGCGCTTGCGTCAGTTCCCGGCAAGCGTATAGCCATTCTTCATGTTGCAGTGGGTAGAACTTCCCTTGAATTTTGGAACTGTTTTGGGTCATAATGCACCAATAAGATTAAATTGATGAAATTTTGTGTTCGCTTCGGTTCAGGAAAACTGGGGCGAATTTCTTGCATTCGAGAATTTAGAAAAAAGTTCGCATTTTACCAAACTTTTACCTCCATCACTGATTTAATAGGATTAAACTAATAGTTAAATTAGTAGTGAAGTTCTCTCTTCACAATTCAGTCATAACTGAATATCATACTATAAGATTCAGTCAAGACATAATTAAACCTATGAATTTTTCACAGGCTTTGGATACAACCCTCGACAAGTTCGGTATTAGCGCGAAGTGGCTGTCTGAGAAGACTGGTGTTTCTCAGCAAATGATTAGTGGGTTTCGACGAGGGAGTCAGCGAATTTATTCCGATAGCCTAGAAAAGATACTAGCGGGATTGCCAACCGATGCTAAAAATTACCTGTTATGTCAACTAGCAGAAGTCGATACAAATAAAGTTGATTTGCGATCGCTTATAGTTAAAGCACCTCCACAAGAGCAAGCCGAGGCTCTACACCTAATTGCCGAAATATTTGCCAAAAACGTTCGTAACAATACGGATACAGTCGAATTGGCTGAAGCAGTATAAGATAAGTTTCAATAACACAACGGGCTGACCAAATTAATGCCAAGGGTGTATTAAATCATTCATGGGGTAGATGCCTACTTTTAGCAGTATAATATCAAATGTGTAAAGACTTATCAAACACTATAAGTAAGAATGTCAGATTTTGCCAAGTCCCAACGACATCAAAAGCTGTTTGATGAAATGTTAGTACGGTTTGATTTGAATGCACGCTCGATTGGTGATGCGGCGGGAATTACAGAAGTCACGATTTCACGCTTTCGTAATGGTAAATGCGATTTAGGTAGCGCCAAGTTGGTTGCACTCTTAGAAGCTGCCCCCCAGGAAGCGAGAAACTGGTATTTATCAGAATTATTCGGCGCTAAACCTGCCTCCTCGCTGCGATCGCTCATCCGAGAAGCATCGCCCCAAGAAAAAGCTGAAATATTAACGGAGATTGCTGGCTGGCTACAAAATATCGATGATGTTGGCTCTACTTCAGTTGATTTCAGTCTTGTAACTAAGTAATACTACGGATTCTATCTACTTGATATTAGCTGTATGATTTGATTTTGTAATTTTGATAAATTGAAATTAAAGTGGAAAGTAATATAGATAAGGCTTTAGAAGTTTCCCAGCATCTTACGAAGGATGAGAAGTTGGTATTGATTCGCAAGCTTTTACTGAGTATTGGTTTGTCGGTGGTATGTGTCAGTTGCTTAATGAACAGTTCGGGGCAGCATATTGCCAATAAACATCAGATGGCGATGACGCTAAGGGCGATCGCGGCAAATATTAGAAAATTATAATATGCACTACCGCAAGTTGTTCAGCAACTTTCAGAGTCAGGATTAACTGTAGTTACAGGCTCGTTTGTATCACTTAACAGTGACATAGCTGTAAATATTCAAACTGCTTCTGGATTTGAACCGGAGGTGTTACTTAAAGCCTTAGTGGAATTTCGGAAAGCAGAAAGGGAATCTAAGTGAGTCCAGTGTGGTCTTGGGGTTTCCCCAAGTGGAACAACTGGCGAACCCGAAGGGTAAAAAATTTGTCTGATTTATTCTTAGAGGAAACTATGCGTAAGAGAAGCCTCTCGTAGAGAAGAACCAGCCAAAAATGGAGCGTTCCCTGAGCCAGCCCTTGCAGTCAGACAAAGCCCAAGCCCAAGAAACTGCTGCGGAAACGCGGCGGTTACAGGGGCTAGCCTGACTGCAAGCCTCACTCCATTTTTGGCTGGAAACCAAGAAAAACCCTGTTTAATAATCAGAATTTTGCCCCATAATCTCGCATCGCCTGAATTACTGCGTCATACTTTTGAGTAGGAATATCGGCAGTTTTTTCTAGATGAAAACCTGCCAGAACTGACCTGACATCTGACTCAGATAGTTGTAATTCATTCCTTGCGATCGCCCACAATCTCTTAGCTTGAGGTTCAGTTATGGTCTGTACACCCGATACTCCACTCATATCATGTAATATCGAGCCTTCTTTGTCTTGAAAATTCGCTCTACTTGGGGAGACCCCAAGACCGCGATTTTCGCTACCATTGCTAGGTTTTTGAGTTAAACCAGCCTCTTGCTTAATTTCCTTGGCAATTTTGCGTTTAATTTCTTGGAAGTCCTTACTGTCAGGCTCAACTATGGTTATATCCAAAAGACAGAGGATATTATATCTGCGTCCATAAGATATCTGTGTGCCTATTTCCTTTGGATCATTAAAGTCATTTGATAAGGGAAAAATAGAATCTATCTGTTCGCCGCTTTCGTGTCTCAGGCTAGAAAGTAAGCAGTATCTAGTTTCTATGAAAATCATTTGATGTGCGATCGCTAATCCACAAGCCGAAAGTGCAGGCGTAATCTTGGGTTGAATTTCTTCAAGCTCGGCGTAGGTAAAACTAATTTCTCTGCCGCTTTTAGTAGGGATTTTCACATTTCGATTAGCCAAAATAGCCGGGATTTCAGATTTAGCTTTGGCGAGGGCTGCGTTAAGTTGTGGTGTCGGTGTCATAGTTGTAAATTCTTAGAGGATAAAGAGAGCGTAGGCGTAGCCCGCCGTAGGCATCGCTTTGAGGGGCGTAGGCGCAGCCCGCCGCAGGCATCGCAGGAAAGTTACTCGCCGTCTTCTTTCAAGTCATCAATGCAGTTTTCAACTAATGTCATGGCAGTTTCTAAGCTATTGCCAAAGCCTTCATGCCAATGGAGAAGTTCATCTTTACTTTCAAAAACCTTGTTTAGTTTTTCCAAGGATTCATTGAGCAGGGCGATCGCTTGTTCAAGTGTCATGTGTTTTGCTCCTGGTGAGGTGTTAATATAGAATTGCCTGTGGACTGCTATTGGATCTTTGGTCGGATACGTTGCAATCCTTGGACTCGATACCCTCTCTTGTGGCTGTGGGCTGGCGGCCAGAATTGTTTAATGAGGGGCTTACCAGTCTAATAACTCTGGCTCTGGTTCTAAATCAGGGTCATATTCTGCTGAGTAATTTTGTTCCTTCATAGCGGACTCCTTGCGTTCAATCCAGCAATATTGATACTGGTTCAAGGTTTCAGCCCCCATGTATTTCCAAGCAGCAAAGATATGTTTGTCAGGTATTTGTCCCTGAGCCTTGGTGTTGAGCATTAGGTATTTAGTTGCGATCGCATCTTGCCCGAATGCTTTTTCAATTCCACTGTAGGCGTGGCAAGTGCAGGTGATCTCATACTTATAAAGCTTCAATTCGTAGAAATCACCAGTGTTGCCACGGGCTATTAGCTCATCCCAGTTGTCCCCAGGCTGTAGTTTATAAGGGTCAGCCTTTTCCCAGCAGCGCTTTATTAATATGTCTACATAGTCAGCCTTTGAGATGAAGCGAGAGATACCGCGAATTTTAATAGTTTGTCCGCGTTTAGTAACTTTGTTGCAGATGTGGAGGTAAACAACGTTTTTATAAACATCAATGGTCGCGCAGTCAATGCCAGCTTTTACCTGCTCTGCTGACCATCCCCATTTTATTAGTAGAGCCTTCGTATTTTCTAAACTATATAAGTGTCGAAGTGCGTAATCTTCTGCATTATTCTCATGCAGTAAAGATTTATGGAAATCAGAATAATTGTAATCAGATTTTGTGTGTGCGATCGCTGAAAAACGTGTCATTGGTCGGATACCTTTTTCAAAGGGTTTGTATACTAATTATAGTATGTATACAAGCTAAAATACTAGCTTTATCAAATATTTATAAATAAAACAACATGGTTTAGACGTTGTTTTTTGCTTAGATTAAAACCAGTAATAATTACCGTAAGGTTTAGGCGTATTCTGTGTAGTAAATTCCCAAACTTTGCGCCGTGGTGTCTGCGACCAACTTACATGGACTGGTTTATCTTTGCCGTAGTAATAAATGGAGTCGAAGTCTAGGCTTCTCAAAAAGCCAATAACCTTTGTAGTGTCAACTCCCACAATTAGAAAGTCACAAGCAGCGCCTAAATTCTTACAGTAATAGTTGCCTTTGCTGTTTAGCTCATGCGCTATATGTTGATCCACTTTTACGCAGATGCGCGACTTTTCACGGTTCAAAAATTTCAATAAATCTTTGCTACAAAAACCGTAAGTAAGTTGAAAGTTTTCAGTGCCGAAGTGGTCGATAACTGGGGCAAGGATAGAAGTTTGCAAATTGACTAAAGCTTGCTCACTCTCTGAATTCTCAGGGTAAGGATTGATTAAGTGTGAGTATTTGGAGTAAGTATTTGAGCAGGTGCAAAGTTCTTCGAGCATTGGGGGGGTGGGTGGGGGTGGCGGCGGTGGTTAATTCTTAGAGGAATGAAGGGAGCGATCGCTGTGGGTTGCGATCGCTTATGTTTAATTAATCGTTTACAGTGTCAAGTTCTTTTTCTGTCAGCCAGCCCCACTCACGCCAGCATTTATCAGATGAATAGTAATAAAGCTGATACTCCGACCCTTGAGTAGTAAATCTCTCGCGCTCGTTTCTGACCTCGATTTCGGTTATGTAGCGTATGGATTTAATTACTATTAGCGTAAAGCTACAAAATGGCGCTCTAACTTTCTGATTAATTCTGTATTTGAATTGAATTGCATTTTTCATGGTCGGATACCTTGTAATTTTCTTAGTGTTTGAATAGAGCGATCGCTGTGAGGTGCGATCGCTTAATCATCAGCCGTAATATTTAGTCCTATTCTGATTTACCGTCCCACTCCCAGACGTTAACCATTACCCCGTAATCCTCACCATTACTTGCTCTTGGGTATCCATCCTTCCATCTCCAAAACCAAACTAGAATCTTCTCGCCAGTTGGAATTAATAACTTGGTGTCAGTTGTAATTGTGCCGGGGCCGCCAGAACAACTTACAATTCTGTCGTCTCTGAAGGCAGAATATTTAAAAATTATGCTTCCACTGCTAATTGCTCTATGCCGCACTCCTGCAATAATGCCAATTTTTCCTACTTCTAAAGTATTCCAAGGTTGAGTTAGCCTGATCGCGTCTCCAGCTTGTACACCTTCCCTTTTTTGGAAGTAAATATTTAGTTTTCTTTCTGCTTCTGTCATGGTCGGATACCTTAGTTTTTCTTAGAGGATGAAGAGGAGCGATGCCTACGGCGGTAAACTACGCCCTGTGGGAGATCGCTTAATCAATTAGGATTTAGAATCTCGTAGCTGTTTATATTGTTTGAGGGTTGCTAATCTGGCATAGAATTTGCCATCAACTTCTTTAAATGCCAAGTAAACAACCTCTCCAGCTTGGTTGTAAGTATGTGGCTCTGAATTAACAAAATATGAGCCATTAAATCCAATAGGTGGCACACATTCTAAAAACCATGTGTATGCTTCTTCTGTAATTTCTCGCCATTGACAATCATTTTTCTTGAAATCTTCTGTTACGGTTGGGGTTGGCCATTCTAATATCATTGGTCGGATACCTTTAAATTCTTAGAGGATGAACGCGAACAGCGTCTCGTTGGCGCAGCCTCTCGTAGAGAAGAGAAGGGAGAGCGATCGCATTTTAGGCGATGCCTACGGCGGGCTGCGCCTACGCACGGATTTAGTCAGCAATAGAATTTGCTTTTAAGATCGGACACATTGAGTATTGACCTTGCGGATAACAATATTCTTCTGTTCCATCTATGTAAATTTTTCTTTT
>NZ_JBTYKD010000169.1:0-2961 GCF_054880495.1 Nostoc sp. | reverse complement strand
GTGAAAACAGACCAATCCACACCCCAAATATCTCGTTGTCTGCTACCGTCTTTGAGTAACTCTTGTTCACATTCGTAATGGCGAACGCCACCACCTGCAAGAATTTTGCGTTCGATGTCTACTGCTATTTTAATGAATACATCCCAAGTTTTCACCATTTCGTCTATTTCTTCACGGCTAGCAGGCTCACGGATTATTAAAATCAATTGAATTTAGTCCCAAGTAGCAATCAACAAGATCATTCCATAGATTAGTGAATCACGCTAAACAATTGAACACTGATGAATAAATTCAGGAAAGTTCGCTTATATCCCCCGAATTTAGCAAAGCGCATTCGGGGGCTTTACGCATCACCCATCGTAAAGCTATTTGCTTCGATCAAGGATAAAAATGATAGAGGCTGACTCATATTAGCAGCAAAGCCCAGAATTCCTGGATCTCGATGAGAGTAAAGTAACTGGCCTTTGCTATCAAACAAAAAAGTTCCACCACGCTGAGTTAAGTAGGCAGAATTTGGTACATAAGTGTGCCAATTGCTCAGAACTTCCACCATGTTACGTAGCCGGAGAGTTGCTAATTCAAAGGGACGTTGAAAACCATTTGGGCCAGCTAATCGGAAAAATGAGCCTTTAAAAGTAGGTAGAGGAGTACCTTGAATAATTTCATCATCTTCAATGAGTTGAGGGGCTTGACGATCTCCCCTGTATCCCCGAAAAACTTCTCTTAGCGTTCCTGGACTTCCAAACCCTGCACACATTAACATTAGATTTAGCCAAGCTTGATGAGACACAGAAAGTCCAGGTAGAGTCAGATTCAGACCTGAATAAAGTTTGAGTTGGTGATGTAGTTCTGCATTGGGTTCAACAAATAAATTTTCGGGTGGAAATCCTGTATATTGACAGAATCTTGTTCCAGAGGTGCGTGAGCCAATTCCCACTGCACGAATAGCGAGTTTTTCAGTCGGCAATTTTTTAGCTTTGCGCTGTAACCACCATGCATATTCAAGGCTATCAAAATCCCCAAGCTGTGGCCAGACTAAAATCAGGATATGTGAGGCAGTCTCGCAATTTTCTAGTAGGGGTCGGGTCATGCCATCACTAACACGCTGAAGTTCAGTCTGATTAAGGATATTGTAGGGATTCATTAAAAATGATTAACTACTATTGAGCTATCCAATTTTAATTTATAAGAAGTAAGTTGATCAATATAAATTTGTGTATGAGAGCCAAATGTTAAAAGAACTTCACCTCCAGCAAGTTGGTCCTGCTGCCCATTTTGATGTCGCATTTGCCGATAGGCTCAATATATTTACGGGTGATAATGGTTTAGGTAAAAGTTTTTTACTCGATATCGCTTGGTGGGTGATGACTACAAATTGGGCGGAGCAACCAGCGTACCCACAGCAAGTTAGAGGTGAAAATCCGCAAATTACAGCCGTAGTTAGCAATAAAAAAAATATAAGAGAGTATCAGAGCCAGTTTGATTTTTCTGAACAGCAATGGCGTAATTTACAAATGCCTCCTTTATTAAAAGAGGTAGTTATTTATGTACGGGTTGATGGTAGTTTTTCTGTTTTTGACCCAGCTCGCCAACGCGATATTCCTTTTGACTTTAATCCAAATACACTTTGGAATGGATTAAAGTCAAAAGATAAAGTTATTTGTAATGGTCTAATTCAAGATTGGGTTACATGGCAGAATCAACCCAATAAATATCCATTTGAACTCTTTTCTAATGTCATTAAAAAACTTGCACCTCACCCTTCCGAATGGATACAAGTGGGAGAAACAACGCGAGTTTCTATTGAAGATGTGCGCGATATTCCTACAGTTAACCTACCTTACGGGAATGTTCCTGTAACTCAAACATCAGCCGGAATGAAGCGTATTCTGGGACTAGCTTATTTACTAGTGTGGACTTGGTACGAACATAAAAAAGCTTCGGAATTGCGACAACAAAAGCCAGTAAATCAGATAGTTTTACTAATTGATGAAATTGAATCTCATTTGCATCCTCGTTGGCAGAGGGTGATTTTACCAGCTATTTTATCTGTGGTGACAGAATTACAACCCAGGATGAAGATACAGGCTTTAGTAACTACTCATTCTCCACTTATTCTTGCTTCCTTAGAGCCAAATTTTCATGAGCAAGAAGATAAACTATTTTTATTTAAATTACAAGATAGAGAGGTTAGCCTTAACGAAGTACCTTGGTCAAAACAAGGGGACATAGTTGGATGGTTAACGTCAGACATTTTTGGACTCAAACAAGCCCGTTCTAAAGAAGCAGAAATCGCAATTGAAGCAGCAGAGGCTTGGATGCGTGATGATGATATGAATACGTTTCCAGAAAATCTGAGAATACCAACACAAATTCATCAGGAACTTCAAAGAGTTTTACCAGGACATGACCCATTTTGGCCCCGTTGGATAGTTACAACGGAGAAAAGAAATTCTGGGTTATCAGGGGTATAACACAGATGATGCCATTTAATCCTCCTCCAGAACCACCTAATTTTGATAAAAAAGTGCGACAACCAGGAAATGCTTGGTTGGCAAAAAACCCAGATCCCAAAAAAGGAACCAGAGATTATTGGTCGCCTTTCAAAAGTGATTTAGCTGATGGATTTAATAATCTTTGTGGCTATAGCGTTATGTATGAACCAGTTGGTACAGTAGATCATTATCGCAGCCGGGAAAATTATCGCAATTTAGCTTACGAATGGAGCAATTTACGCTTTGCTTCTGCTTGGATAAATAGTAGTAAAGGTACGCTTGATGACCAAGTATTTGACCCTTTTGATTTGGGAGAAGATTGGTTTGAAATTTTGCTTCCTTCCCTACAATTAGTATTAACAGATAAAGTTCCTCCGCAACAACGTCAAAAGGCAGAATTTACTTTGGAACGGTTGCGGTTGCGGGATGATGAAAGAATCCTGCGCCAGCGTCAGCAATGGTATCA